>JAWSUX010000284.1:0-23368 GCA_033852215.1 Colwellia sp.
AGCTTGCTCATCATTAGCTCAAGAGGAAGTGGTGGTGCTAACTGCTGAGTCCCCCGGAGTGTTTGTCGCTGATTATGGGGATTTTGGTGTATCCCATTATTCATCTAAGTTGATTGGAGAAAAGGTATGGCAATGGGGTGGTGCAGATACCCATAAGCCAGTTAGCTTCGATATTAAAGTTGTTGTGTATAGGGGTGTATCCCTAGAGTTGGTGAAGCGATCATTTCCAGTGATTCCAGAGCAGAAACAAGACTACCGATATGTTGAATATGACAAGGCTGTTTCCTACTTCACAGACACGCTAAATGAGCTTGACGCGTTTATGAAAACATTGAGCTTTGAAGAGGCTGGAGAGTTCTATATTTACCCCTGGGATATCTATAAAGGGGCTTTAAATATGGAGCGTAAATTAAGGAAATAGGGCACCCCTCTGGTGAGTACATATATTGATCATTTGTCAGTGTTACCACCTAAACGCTAATAAAATTTACAGGGATTAACAGGGAATTAACAGGGAGCTAAGTTGATTGAGATGATTCTCTTTTTCAAAGGTGTGGGAATCGTCTGGAGATTCGATGGATAGTGAGGTGTGGAGGTTTGTGATACTCACCCTATAAAGCCCTATTCGATATAATCGATATAAAATATACTCATTAATTCCCTGTTAATTTCAATTAAATATCCTCTTGTTTTCGGGCTACGAAAAGGGGCTATCTCTTGGGGAAAATTTCTCCGATTAAGGGTTGGTTTTGGATAAAATATGCCCACTAAAATGTTTGAGATTTATTATAAAAATTTCAAAATTATGACAAGGTTTTCTTAATCGAGATGTAATAAATTCTGAAAAATATTTGTCTTATGGAAAGGTGAATTTATGAGGAGGATTATTATTCTGGAAGAGGGGAGATTTGGAAGAGTTGGCGTTGGGAAAGGTGTGATAAATTCATGAGATTGGTGCTTAACCAGACTTATCGTGACCCTAAGAAAAGCCCGATAATTCTAAAATATCAAGGCTAGTCCCAAGCTATACCATCAAATTGATTCGCAGCCATGTGTACATAGATTTCTGTGTTCTTGATATTCCTCTGACCTAAGAAGTGTTGTGTTGTAACGAGGTGAGTATCCCGTGTAACCAATTCCGTACCACATGAATGCCTAAGTGCATGTATGTTCCATTTAATCCCTAGAGCCTTCTCAGAATAACTAGAGAACATCTTTTGAATTGTGCTCTTAGTTATGATGGTTTCTCTCTCTGTAATGAACACGTAACCTACCCTAGGTTTGTTTTGAGCCTTGTATAGCCGTGTCAAAAGCATTAATTCTCTTTTACTTGCTAATGGGTGAGTATTATTAATCCCTCTCTTGATGCGGTTTATCTGCACCTGTCGCGTCTCTAAATCAATGTGTTGCCATTGAAGATTGGTGACCTCCGTAACCCTCAAACCATGTCGATAACACATCTGAATTATCAGCTCATCACGCAATGCATTCCTCGATTGAGCCTTCACCAACTTACACACCTCATCTATCTCATGCGCAAGCATGTGCTTCCTCCCCCTAAGTAAATCATTCTCAACTCTTGAGTTATTACCGGTATTTTTATCTTTCCACGTTTCAGCTGATTTTATCTTATTAGAACTGCTCTGAAGCCTTACTACTTTCGCCATTACTTACTCCTAACATTCCGCTTAATAGTCATAACGTGGAAAGTATAGCAACTAAAGGTTGCTTCTTCAATGGATTATTCGACAAGGGATGTGGCAGTAAGAGGGCTTATGTGGGTGTTCTCTGGCCCCTATTATCACCTAACCTACGGTATCCCTTTTATCCATTAACCCCTATGGCGAGTACGAACGTCCTCTGAGGACCACTATTTATGGTTATTGGCGCGCCTGGGGAAGGGTGAAGATTGAAGATTTTGGATCAAAGAGGTATCCATCAACCTTTGCGGGATTAAATTGTGCTGAACCACCTTCTATTAAGACAGAACAACACTCTCTTTGAGTGATACTACCGTAACGTGTATTCATCTAGCGAATGTCACTATTAACAACATCAGCCCTACATCAAATCACACCTTTCCTGGGGGTTAAATCTCCTCACATTTCACCTTTCCCTGAGTCAAATCCTCTCCTAAAAGTAGCCCTTTCCTAGAAGTAATCCTCCCCTGAATGTACCCCTTCCCTGGGGTTCGATATGTCCTTATGAGTACTCCAAAATTGACTTAAGCCCTATAATTTTAGGGTTTGTTCCTATCTGTTTTTGCGGAATATATTTGTTTATTAAACTCTGGAGTCTTTTATCCCCAACATAATCTCCTCAAGATCTTCATATACTTTTAGTTTTATCGTGTCTTTTTTGAGAAGGTACTTGCCACCAAAATGTCTCTTTTTCTTGCCTTTCCCCGAAATCTTCAATTGTACACACATAGATTCACCTATTGCCTCTGGTTGTGAGTTGGTTTGTGGCCCAAAGTCCATCCATCTACTATCTAGATGAAGCCTATACTCCGGTGATGGGGGGACCACACAGTTAGGGCCACATTTTTTTGATCCTCCGTCAGAAGCTTTTGTGCAAGTAACACAGGTCTTTCCAGAAACTGAGTGATGATTATATAGGTTGTATAGTTGCTTTCTAATTGATGACTCTATTGCTTTTGACTTTTTAGTAATCTTATTTGTTTTTTGTTGAAATGTTAACTTGGAATCAGAGATGACTGAATCATAATAGGTCGTATATTGAGCCGTATACTTTTTAATGAGTGCGTTATTATCTGGAAGCTTCCCTTCCTCCTTTGCTGCGACCACCGTTTTCGTGCAAGAACCGAAAGCATTCATTGCTAGAAGAGATACTACAACAAACATGTATAGAGTTAGATTTTTAATGCATTGCATGACTTATCCTTAGGTTTTTATAGTTTTAGTTATAAACTTCGATCGTTGTCGTGTGTTTCATTGTGATACATCAACAATTTTAAACTGCGTTAGTTTACCCTATCCCTGAGTCGTGATTACAGACGAGTTCCCTGTTTACCCCCATTCGCCACCTTCTTTTTTATTGTAACTAATTAACCAGTGACGTTGATTGTATCCAAAAAAAAAAAAGAAGGTGAACGGCAGAAGAATATTTTTCCTGAGACTAGCTATATCCTAAATCCACTATTTGACAGCACCATCAATCCGGTAGCTTATTATACCGTGACTTCCTCCTTTAAGCCCTTTAATCATCACGCCACGAACTGCGAAGCCGCTAAAAAATCTATCTTCAGAAACTTCAAATGACTGGATCGCCTGATTAGCCTTATCCTCGCTATGATTCGCTATTTCAAATTTGTATGCTGCTTTATCTCTGCCGCTGTATCTAAGCCGCCAGTCTTCTTCCACTGTAGAAACAAAGCCGAAGAAGTTGGTGCGGGATGCTCTCCACCGCTTCCCAGATTTTAACCCCCCAGTTTGCATAAAAAACATAACATATTCATTCCGATCAAGGACAGCACCAACGGTTCCTCTGTAATATGTCGGATGCGTATAAACGTTATATGACTTATACATATGTGTGTTTTCCCAGCCAGTGGTTGGGAGCCTAACCAGGGAGTAAGGCGCGCTTGCAGTAACAACCTCCGAAGACGTATTTATTCGAGTGTAGGAAAGAATTACATCTCCGATGCTTGCAGACACCTCTTCGCCAGCATTAGGGTGTAGTACTGTTTCTACATTCGATTGAGTTTGTTCCCTGTGTTTTGGCTCAGGCAGTTGCGATGCTTGCCTAAATACGCACGACGACAAGAAAAAGACAGACAGTATTAAGCAACATCTGATCATCGTGACTGCCTGCTATTTGTAGCTGTAATGTAGGCGGTATTTTTCACTCTTGTAACTCCCATATCATTCTCCCCGTGTTTGTTTAAGCCTGCAAGTCCAAGGCACCACGGACATTAATTCGAATCTCTTCATTGCCCTCACTATCAAATTCCTTCACCTTCTTCAATATATCTTGAGCAAACTGAGTAGCCTCTTCACGAGTTTTAAACATAATGTCAAAGTCCGCTCTATTCTCCCACACCTTTGTTTCGAAACCTTCAGCCCCAACTAGATCGAGTTTGTTCTGGTTGTGAGCTACGCACCCTATAAGTGATTTCATAATTAATTTCCTTTAACTGTTAAGCTGTGGTGGAGTCTTCGGCAACTATGGCGTCTATAATCTCAATTGCCTTGTCAATTTGAAGCTCTTTAGAAGAGCCTCCATTTTCCGTTATATATGCTTGAGCATTTTTTAAGGCTGTGCCGATGGTTAAAAGCTCATGAACCCCGTCGACATTCACCACTTTAATATTTACATTCATTTTGATAAATCTCTTTGTCTTACTTTCAGTCTAAAACTGTTTTTTGTTTATGATATATTCTTTGTATACGTGGACGAACGAACCTATCAGCGTGACGCCACTAACAATACCGCCCCAAAGGTAATATACACCGCCGCGCGCTGAGAGAATCCCAGTAGATTGGTACCTGGGTACCCACTCATCACTTAAGTTCATTAAATACCCGATCACGAAGAAGAATAATCCAAAGCCAATACATATAGGGAGCTGAAAAAGTAGTGTAGACCAGGCGGCCCCCCAATTTATTTTTTGAGTTTTACAAAGCGGCTTATATGCTTGATTCTTCGGTATTCTTGGCTTCCGCTCTTGCTTACCTCGCTGTTTGGACTTCTTCCTATTCTTTCTAGCATTGAATGCCATATTAACTCCTTGTATGTTGGTTCAAATTAAACTGAATCAACAGGGTAGTATGCTTTTACTCTCCAATCAATGTGGATTTGTGTGACAGGATGAGAGATAGATAATGTCCTGAAAACAGGGCGATATGCACACTATCTATAACTATCTATTCGGCCTCAACTTCCTCCCTTGTAATTAAGATAAACATAGACACATCTTTGCCCCCAATAACTTCTGTTGTCTTCCCCAGTGGTGCGTCTGAAATTCCAAAGCCTGTGTATCTGTCTATTTGAGGTGCGCCATCAAGAAGGTCATGAAATGTTTTCCTGTGAACGTTTATCGAGAATTCAAAAAAGATTTGTTCGTTGTGTTCATAAGAGAAATCAAAATCTACCTGATCCTCTCCAGTTACATCAAATTGAATAGGTTCATGTTTTGAAACTCCCTGTTTTTCATATGTAACGGTCTCATCCCCAGAGATGATTGTCACTTTGAGTGTATATGTGGCAGCTGTAGCGCTTATAGATGTGAATATGGCAATTAGTAGTAGGGTGGTTTTTAATACTAATGTTTTCATTATGCAGGCTCCTGTGTGGGTGTTGTGATGGAGTGGTGATTTTTTAGTTGATTCAATTTTTTGTTTAACTTTTTTCGTTTCTCTTCGGCCCTAAGTTTGGCTCTTTCTGGAAATCTCACTGACTCACCTTTCATACTCCCCAGGATAGAAAATATGGCACCACCTCCCCAGAGTATGGCGGGTAGGATTCCACCAAAAATTGTGAGTGGGTCTCTACTTTCTACCCAAATAAACACGTATGAGGATACTTGAGCGAGGCAAATGAAAAAGAGAATTAACAGCAAGTATTCAAAAAACCACTGCATGTATTTAACAGGTTTTTTTCTCAGATCCTCCTCATGTTTCTCTTGGTTGTCTAAAGCTTTCAGTGCTTTTTCTACGTTTTCAATACTTCTGTATTTCCATACATAGCAAATCTTCTTTAGGATGAGTGTTGTAATTACTGTCAGTGCTATGACCGTTAATGCTTCTACTGTATCCATCTTAAAGTCCTCTGATTAATGTGTATGGATAGATATACAGTAGTCGATAAAGTGTTGGCAAGTGGAAAATACAGAAGTGTTAAACTATTTGATGATTTTTATTGTTCTGGCGTCTAATTCTTTTGTTTTTATACTTAATATATGGGGTTTTAAATATAAAATAGAATTGGTTGTTAAATGGAGGTGATAATAGGGGAGGTTGTTGTATGTTGATATGAATTTGAGGTTGATCTGAGTCACTGCCATCAATTAATATTTTGAGGAGTATTAAAGCTACAAGGGTTATCTGTCTTAGTCTCATCGTATCGTTTCCAAAAAGTTATTCTGATACTACTTAAGACACGAATTTTTCCTGAGTTTTCTGGCTTTTCTTGGGGTTTGGCGCTGTTTCCTGAAAATTAAGTATATTCTGTAGTTATTTTTGGGATAGCGTTCACAAAAATAAGGCTTTAATCCAGCCCTAAAAACTCTCTAAAGCAAGGAGCGGAGCATAGGACTAACCCCAATGAGAGTAAGAGGGCTGCTACTAATGTTGATGTGACGGAGAGTGGATTTTGAATTATTGGGTAAAGTACCACTAAACCAGCTACGCCAATTATTGCCCCCATGATGAAATTAATCTTCCAGTATGGTTTATGTTTACTATCTAGATAATCCTCCAGAGACCAAATCGCAGCAAGGAAAAGGATCACAGCTGTAGCCCCCGTAATTATTGAAGAGATGAGTGTCAAAAACCCCGCAGTTATGCCTAGGAGATTGGATGCCACTATGTAGGAGTATATTGCGAGGATGGCTAGAGGAAAGGAGAAGGCGAGGCTTATTGATGCTATCTTTTTCATGATGTATTAAACCTTGGTTATGTGGGATGTTAAATACGTACTGTGGGGCAGTATTCTGTAGGCATGTTTAGAAGCTCTCCCAAAGAAAGTTTCTACATTGAGTTAAAGGCCTGGAAACAGTTAATCGCCCCCCATGCGTACATTATGTATGAAGAAAGAATTAACACTATGGCCACATAGAGCAGGACAACCCCCTCTATTTTTTTGTACTGTTGAGAGCAATATTGAATTCCGTAAGCTACTGTCGTACTGAGAGCAGAGAATAAAACCCCACCCCCAAACAGCAAGAGAGAAAGTGATAGTTCTTTGACGTCGCCCTTTGGATTACCAGATCCCCATACTCTGCTTAAGAAACCAAGTATTGCAACGGCAGACGCGCCATTAACTAAAAGGGAGGTTTTAATTGCAAGCGTCCCTGCATTTAGGACTGACCGGAATAGTTCAATATCCTGTTCGTGCTTAGCCTTCTTTGAGGCCATATGCTTGTCATGGTTTTGCTTAAAAACTTCCTGCGGTTCTATCCGTTCTTTGCTGTCTTTCTCAGGATAAGGCTGAAGTGAGTTTTCTTTATCAGTCAGGTATCTCAGCAGAACCTCAACGTTGATGGTGCTTTCACCACTCTGCAAAACTGACCCAATGTCCCTTCTTAGTTCTTTGAAAAGTTGTTTAGTGCTCATGGGGGCCTTTAGTATTCTAAGTATGATGGCTGCGTCTGGGGGCAGGGATAATACACTTTTACCCGTTAACTCTTGTGTAGTGGCGCGCCACCCTCATTATCTTTCCCTTGCTGACTCTGTGACAACACTGAGGTCAACATTATAATGCTCTTCAAGCGCACTAATTACAGCTTCAAGCTTAACTTTCTTACCAGCCACACACATGACGTCAAGATCATCGACCTTTTCGAAAGTTACTTTTCTAGCAATTCTACGACGAATAGTTTTGTGTGCAGGTAAGGGGTCGGCTAGCAGGGTCTCTCTCTGTGTATCTGCGCACAAGATAACCCCATCATGAAAAACTTGTTTGACCTGAATCGAGGTTAAGTCTGCTAGCTGTACACTTTCAGATACCAGCTTGCCATTTCTATTGAATTCAACAAGATCAACACTGTTGTTTTTTAGTAACTTTCGTTGTTCTTTTATGGGAATTTCAGATAGGTGGGCTAGCAATGTTTTTTGGCCTGCAAATTTTACGACAGCTTCAGGGTCTAACATGTTAGCTGCTATCAAAGGCAGGTATGTTGCTAGCCCTGATTTTAGAGCTGATAAATCTTCACCACGATTTTCAAGCTCACGCCAGATTAACGCTAAATATGAAAGCTGTTTTGCGGAAATTGTAAGCCCTTTTGATAGTGCAGTCTTTAACTCTTTAGTTGTCGCACCTCGAATGTTTTCGTCAGGCATTTTCATTTCGTTAGATTTCATTCGTCAGCATCCTCAATTAAGTTCTGTAGCTTGTCAGCGTCGGCTATCATGGAATTCAGCGCTTGTTTTGTGCGATTTGTTTTGTTCCAGCTTCTCTTATACGCGTTTATGTTCTCGCTGTAGTCTTTGTCAGTATCCATTTTGTGTTGATGTTCCCCACCCCAAAAAGCGCGCCTCTCGTTGTGAAGCTTATCTTTGCAGCTTGTCTTTGTGCATATGTGGGACTTGTGGCTATAGAGAAATCTATCGCCACACACAGTACAGGTTTTTTCCCTACAGCTTTCACAGCAGTCATAAAATCGACTATTGCCCTGGTCCAAGGCTTCCCGCTCTATCTCTGTGGTGGGTATTTTTTCATATACTAGTGTTATCTCTTCCCCGCAATCGCACAGACAAAGCCAAGAAGTCTGATCTCTGCCCGCGTATTTGACTTGACCTTCATAGCGAATTATTTCCAGCTGCCCAATTTTTAAGCTTGCGAGGTCTTTACCGGGGAAATGTGGAACTCCAAGCTTTAGAGCACGCTTTTTTATTGCCGCTGGAGTGCGGTTTGGCATGTGCTTGAGATGCAGGTTTTTGGCTGACATTAAGCTGTAGAATTCACTAATCAATTTTTCGTCTTCAGTGGTCCACGGCTGGCCGTTCATAGCTAAAGAGCTTTAATTTGAGCTATTACATCATCAAAGTTATCTGCATCACTCCAATCATTAGCCCAATACTTTTTGATGAAATCCAGTGTGGCATATTGCTCAGGCTGAGAGAGTGCATGAACTTTTCTTACACAATCTCCAATACCCTTATCAAGCTCAGTTACCTCTAGAACATTGTAATGATCCATTATGTCGCTGGATATTCTAAATGGGATTTGAAACTCTATGATTGATCCAGAATAGACGTTAAGTAACACTTCCCACTCTCTAGCTGTAAGCTCAGGCAGCAGTTGGCTAGACAGCCATTGGAGCGATTTAAATGACTCGTTAAGCTCAACACTCCAGCTAATGGCGTCGTCTTCTTTGGTTCTTGCGTTGATGTAGTCTTGAGTTTGCTCAGAGAACATCACTGATTTTTTTATGCTTGGCATTTTACAGTCTCACTAAAAGCCCCATTTCTAGGGCTAATTAAATTATTGGTTTGCAAATTCTTTTAATTCTTCAGTCCATGTGCTGTCGTTACATCGACCATCTTCAATAAGAGCTTTGGCGGCAACTGCTGGTATATCTTCATCGCTGTAAAGTAGATCGGCCCATATGTCATACATTAAGTCTTGAACGCTCTCGAAGGTGCTTTTTGTTGACGCTATATACCAGCCATCTTCACCGTCAAGCTCTAGGACTTCTTTGATGAAATCATTGGATGTTTGGCCGTCTTTTGGGAAGTGCTCACCAGCAAGCCAATCTCCAAACGATTCAACTACACCACCTTCAAGTTCTGTTGATACAAACTGATCCCAGTTAATACTTTCATACCCTTGGGTGACGCCGATCCGATTACCATCTTTATGGACTATTTCGGAGCTGTCTAAAATTGTTTGGAAGTAGGGCTTATTCTCTTCAAGGATTGACTTGATGTCATCCACACTTGTTTGAGCATTAAGATCCCAAGTTAGTACACGTTGGTTCCATTTATCCTCAGAAGTACCACCACCAACATTACTATCGTAATCGGCTGTTAGGCTACCTGTCTCAAGGTCTAGTTCGATGTAAGCGGGTTGGGCTTCGTTCTGGCTATCGTACTTTTGATATAGAGGGAAAAGTTCATTTGATTCGAAAGTGATTTCTAAAGTAGTCATAATTTCTCTCTCATTCTTTACGTCAACCCAAGAAGGGGGACAGTTAAAGTTGATTGCTGGAAGCTGTATTGCTAGCCAGTGAGAATAGTATAGTGCGAATGGGTGCGAATGGGTAGGAATTGAGCGACAATCTTGTTGTGTTTGGTGACTAATTCAAGACTTTCTTACATCCACAAAAAGCCAACTACAAAGAGTCGGCTCGTCCCCAGTAACATCACACCCTAAGCCCTCAGGCTCTCCCTGGCCACCCTCCTTGTCACTCCGTGCAGCTTTGCATATTCCCGCACCTTTCGAAGCCTAACCCTAGCGTCTTGCGGTCTCCTAGGGTAATGAAGCATCAAATACTGTCTACAAAAGTGCATGATTTTCTTCTCTAGGGAGGTTGTCCAATCTACATAAATTGCACTATTTGAGAATAGGGGGCTATCAGATATTATCTTCTTTAGCCTCTTATCACCCCTCTTGGTGATCTTGCCCATAACATGAACAATACGTTCTTCAGAGTATGTTGGAGTCCTTCCCTGGTGAGTCATGTTATAGGTTCTCTAGTTCTTGGAGTAAAGCTATTAGGTGAGGGCTTATCGCTCTTAGGGTGCTTCCCTGGGGCTTCATGCGTTGATGAAAGTTGCTCACTAAAGGTATTATTTAGCCCCTTAGCTTTTAGCGTCTTAACCAACTTTTGGGCGTCTTCAGTATTGCAGCTATCTGATTTAAACATGTGCCCAGATTGAAAAAATATGACCTGACTTTTCACGAGAGTTCACCTAATATTTTAGATACATCATTGATTGAATAGTAAAATTTAGTTTTCTGAAATCTCCGTTATTAAATCAAAAGAGGGTGGTCCTCTTGTCCTGATTGCTCCACATATCCTTGAGCTTATATTGTTCGGTTCTTGGTTGGTCTAGGTCTTCTGTTGGTCATGGGGCCGGTTGATTCCTCATCTAATAAATCACCTTCGGCATTAGCTAGAAAGCGCGCTGTAGATAGCTCTCCCTCATACCCTGCAGCATGACAAACTACACGCCCATAGTTGTCGTAAACAGTTCTTATATTTGCCACGCCGTTACGTACAACTGTGAAACCTAGGTGATTCCAATACCAGCTTGGGCTGTATTTTTGTGCTAAATTTTCCATGTTCACGCCTGCTATATAAATGTCTCGTTTCGTTGTTGATTAAAAATTAATGCCGCCACCAATGTAGGAATCGACAGCCTTAATGTTGGGGGAACCTCGGAACCCCTTAGGGGCTTTTACAATCGTGGTCCAGTCGGTAATTATGGGCATTCCGCGACTTTCTAAAACTGAATTAACTGCTATACAGCTAGCTTTATGAGGCAATCCGGTTTGACCGCGAAAACGCATAGCGGCGCGCCGTGGGTCGTTGCCGTCAATCAAAGCCATCACAAACTTATTCCTTAAAGCCTTATCCATCATTTTGTCTTTGTAAGCCTTTTGGATTTCAGTAGCCATGTCGTTCTCTCTCTCTCTCTCTATGTCTCTACGATTTACAAAAGTATACGATATGTGTGGTTAAGAGGCAACCTTTAGTTGCTTTATTTTGATGTTCTTTTCTTCTGTATTAAATAAAAAAGAGCACTCCTTTGCTCAAAATTAGCTCTTCCTGAACTTAGGGGCACAAACCTTAATTTGTCCCGCACACAAATATGGTAAAAATCAGATTAGTAATTTTTCGTAACAAAAATACATTTTTCCTATCCTTAAGATTTATAAGTGTTAATTTTAATTAGTTGCTGCTGCGTAGATCACGCAGCTAACAAAACGTCTAAAAATACCAAAGATTTGTCGCTGTTCTTTGTCAGGATGTTCTCATCTTTAAAGGGTGTGTCTCGCAACTCATGTGTGTTCTCAAACGTCACAGCCTGGAATGCTTTATAAGCTGTTTGTTCCAGTTGACGTTGCCCTGTGGCGTTAAAATATAGATCCTTTAGCTTCTCAACTTTGGAATCAAAACGTTTAGCTGACTCATCCACTTTGTGAGTCTGGTTGTACAGATCAATAAAATCTGAACAGCTAAGTCGCTTTTCCATGAGTTGGTGAGCTTTATAATTGTATGAATCAATGCTCTCTGGTATGTGTCGCAACTTTTCAGCGATAACATCTAGATTTAAGGCGTTTGTGTAGTGTTTCTCGCTAACTATGTGCCGTGATTTGTCACGATATAGACAAGGAACTTGGTTAAAACAAGCAACTCTTAGTAAATCTAAGGTGATGAATGTTTTATATTTTCCGCAGTGGCTGGTATAAAAAGTTAAATTCACATTGTGATTTTCACCAACGATTTTAGTTTTTTTAAACTCTGCCGAGATCATCAAACCACCATTTGCGGGGTTAGTTAAGACACGGTTCACTTGCAAGTTTGTCTTGTCTGCAATGTCGTAGAATGTTTCTAGAACCTCAGTGGGCTGATGTATCTCATAACGATCTGAAACGATATTGATGTTCTTTTCATTAACAAAAATACCCTTCTTGCCACTGATTTCTCCGAACTGTGATGAGATAGGGTGTGCATCAACAGAGAAAATTTCACTAGGCTCATGCTTATAGTTGGTCGTCTCAGTTTTATTGGCCTCAATCCTTTCAGCTATAGATTCAACAGGGCCTTTGTTCACAATTGCAGGGTGAAATTGGTTAGTAGTGTTCGCTATCGCTTGGTCTAGAAAATTCATCGTATACTCACTTTTATTTTAATATTTATAATTTTGTGTGCTGCTCAGTGCATGAGTAAAACTATACGATATGTGTTGTTAGGAAGCAACCTTTGGTTGCTTATTCTTTTGAAGATTTTTGATCTAAAACGCTGTAAGCACCGTTATCTATACGCTGTAGCGTGATTGAGTCACAGACAATAATTTCCTTTTCTTCAGTGTTAATGAGTTTTTGAAGGTGGTGGAGTATTTCACTAAAGGTAAAATCTGAGATGTTGTTTTCAATAATCACAGTTGCGAGTGCTTCTTGATGTCTTTTCATCTCGTCGTATTCAAAAGTCTTCTTAATACTCTTTTTGCTGCCAGGTAGCTGTACCATAATTTTTATTTCTCTATAGTGGAGAGGAGATCAATAATTTTATCTTTGCTGGTGGTTTTTCTTAATATCCGCCGAATCCTGTTTTGTACATCAACGGCCCAGGGGATATCTTTTGTGAAGCATTTATTAGTTCCCTGAAACCACCCAGCTTCTTTCAGCACTGCATCGTAATAATGTCGGCCAGCGGCGGGGTTGTTCTCAGCTCCACCAATTGTATTTAGTAGCGCCTTCATTTGTATGTGTGTTGGGGTTATACCCTCAATTTGAGTATGAAAATCTTCTTTGTAGATAAAAGAAAACTTAACTCCTGATCCTGGTTTTCTAAAAAATGAAAACATGAAAAATCCTTAACGGGGTAAGTATGCTGGTGCCTTTCTATACGGATAATACTATATGTATGAAAAGTTATTCGCAATAGTTTTGGTTGCAGTTTTTAAAATAATGGCGCGGCAGGATATATGCTTTAAAAATAGGGGGTTTTGTTTGGGTTTTGGGTTTTTCTTGTGTGTGGCGCGGATTTTATGTTTGTGTGGTTTGTGTGGTTTTGTTTCTGCGGGTGAATATGAAAAAGAGCGTGTATCCCAAAATTTACAGGGAGCTATTGAGGACGTGGGGAGCAGCTTCAATCACTGCTCCCGTTTTAGTATGTTTGACCTAGAATTTTATTCTTACTCCAGCCTCTACACGTCGTCCTTCATTAACGATTGCGTTAGTTCCATACGTGCTGGTAGGTAATCCAGTTCCGTCAGTGATTGCTCTCACGATCGTGGAGGGGAATTCAAAGATAATAACTTGCTTGTCAGCAATATTATTTACTGAGAACAGTAACTCAACTTTTGATCCAAGCGCGGCGCTTAAGTTGTAATTCCATATGCCAAAACTGTCTTGTTCCGATGCAGTGACATCGTAGTCAGTTGTGCGTTTTCTTCCAGTAAATCTGTATTCAATATTGTGAGATATTTCTTGCCCAAATAGCTCAAAACTATTTTGTAGAGTTAGGTTTGATGTGAGTCTGGGTGCTCTTAAGTCTGATCCACTAAGGTCCGATCGCAATGTGTCGCCAACACTAAGAGCTTGCCCTAGGGTCATGTAGTTACAGTTTGCAGGGGTTCTATATTCTGAGGGAGGGCAGAGGGCATTCTCATGATCAGAGTAATAAGCTTTGGCATAGTTGATTGTGCCAATAAATTGAAGTCCTGGCACAATCTCTGTGTCTACATTAATCTTCGCCCCCAGTGATTTAACTTCATCAGCTCCCACAACATTAAAGCCAAAGCCCGTGAAGTAGTTGAGTTGGTAATCTTTAATGATTGTCCCAAAGAAGTTGACGGCAAAGCTGGAACTTTCACCAAAACCTAGGCTGTAGCCAATATCCATAGTGTGGCTTGTCTCTTTTTTAAACGCTAATGCTTCAATAGATTGAGCTTGCCCTGGCCCAAAACCGAGGGATTGCATTGAATTGAATCCTCCTGGCTTTTGAGAAGTCCCCAGAGTTGCGTATGAGTATGCGTTGTCTCCGATGCTCCAACCTTTGTAAATATACGCCGCTGTTAGCCATTGGTCTTTGGAGTCGTCGCCACGGAAGTAGGTTGGGTCTAGTACTCCACGCATTTGGGTTGGAGAGCATTGATCAGAAGGGAGGTTGGCAGTGCTGAAAGAACAAAGGCCATCAGTGGATTTCCTAAAATCCTTATCAACATTAGACATATTCAAACCAACACGAAGAGGTGATTTTGAATCGCCAATCTCTACGTCTGCATAAGCTCCATATCGAGTTGATTCTTCTTTATTGTTACTGTTGGTGGATAGGTGTTGCCCTCGTGGCTGGCCGTTGTTTAGTACTCCTAAGAGGTAACCTATTTGTTGATTACTCTCTGTCCCCATAATATTCAAGACGAGGAGGTCATCCCCCACATGGCTAACGTAGTTATACTCAAGTTTTGTATCTGTATAGGAGATTCCGCTATCAACTGTCAGTTTATCTTGAGAGTATCTGAGCTTAAATTCTTGTGTTAGCGCCCTGTAATTCTCGGAAACTTCTTGTGATCCTAGGGAGTAGTCTGTGTTATCGGCATCATAGGTGTTGCGTTGCTTGCTTTTGACGTAGCTAGTGGTGGAGCTTAGAGTGGTTGATTTAAATTCCTTGGATAGCCTAACTTTACTCACAGAATTTTTCTCTTCTCCTTCACTGTCAACGTCATTGGATGTGCCTTTCTTTGATAGTGTGTCTGGTAGGTCAATAGCTCCGTCAGGAGCACCTGATAGATTGAATATTCCGTACCCAAGAGGAATCACATTATTAAAAATTGCTGTTCCTCCAGGCCCAATATCAAAATTATGGGACAGTGTTTGAGATGAGCTTGTCCAGCCATTGCCATCTTTATTTTGGTAGTGGCTAAATCCAATGTGAAGTCCGTTATCTAGTTTAGTGAGCGATTTGATATTAATTAATGTTGTATCTTCAATATCGTAACCAGTGCCTGTGTGGAAATTATTCAAGCTCCCGTCGTCTTCACTCTTGAGTCCCGATACTGATAGGGCAGAGTTGCCAAAGTCTAAGTTAGTGCTAAGCCCATAGACTCTTTTTCCGTTTGTACCAACGCGGAGGTCGGCTGTGTACTCATTGCCATCAAAGGACGGATTTTTGGTTTCCAAGAAGAGGGTGCCCAATCCAGACGTGGTTGGTTGAGACACGCTTTTGATGCCCTCTTCTACAATGATATTTTTTAAGTCCAGAAATCCAGTAGATATTATTGAGTGCCTGGGGATGTATACGTCATCAATATATATGGCAATTGGGGGTTCAATAGATGGGTTGTGAAACCCTCCGTTATAGCCCAGGCCGTTAATAGTTATTGCTGAAGATCTGCCAGCCTTAACTGTCCCTAATGAAGGGACAAAAGATGAGATGTTTTCTAGTGTGGTTACACTGGTTTTATGGTTCAAGTTCTCAATGCTTAGTGTTGTTTTAAACGCGTTATCTGCATTTAACTCCTTTCCTACAACATGAACTGATTCCACCTCAGATGCGAATGAATACGAGGCTGAAAGAGTGGCAATGCCTAGAATTATGGCCTTGGTGTTCATGATTTCTCCGGTATTTTTAAAGTAACAATATTATTAGGGGTTGTTGATACTGATTTAACACTTTCCGCTGTAATGACGTTTAGAAGTTCCTCTATGTTAAATGGAACTTTTATGTATCTAACAAGTGGGTTTTCTCCCAAGGCGTTAGTGGATGACCACCACCTGGCCACTACGATACGATTTGGTTGTTGGTTTTTAGGGAGGTTAGAGATCTTTGTAATAATTCCCTCCTGTGCGTCTACATCAATAAGGTGGTCGATGAAGACGTAACTAGGATTTTCGCTCTTACATATTTCTAGAGCGTGTGATGCTGTCTTTGCGGCGCGCACATCAAATCCTGCTTCCTGTTGGATAAACCAAAGGCTAGACTCTTTGTCATATTTTTCGCCAACAAACATCAATTGTTTTGCTAGAACTTTTTTGAATTTTTGCTGAGAGTCGTTTTCAGACAAGCTTTTGTCGGTAAGCTGCGCAACAAATCTGAAGGTAAAGCTAGAGCCGTTCTCCTCAGGTGTGTAACTCAAAGATCCTTTATGCGACTGAGCAATCTTTTTGGAGATATGTAGGCCCAGTCCTGCACCTTTTTGTCTGACAGCGTATTTATTAGTTGCTTGGTATGTGCCATCAAAGAGTGTTGTATAGTCGTCTGACTCTAGTGTTATTCCTACGCCTGTGTCCCTAACCCTGATAGTGACTTCTAATGAATCATCACCAAGATCACAGGGGAGTGCTGTCAAATGGACATGCACACTTCCATGCTCGGTGAACCTCAGAGCGTTATCGATGAGCGTGCTCAGGATTTGTCGAACTCTCACCTCATCGATGTATATCATTGTGGGGAGGTTCAGTCCTTTATGTTCAAACGATAAATCAATACTACCTCTTGCAGCATCCCCTTTATACCTATCTATCACTGAAGAACAGGCGGTAACCAAGTCAGTTTGTTGGTAGTTAAGGTCCAGTCTCTCGCTCTGCAGGAAGCTGTAAAGCTCAAGGTCATCCGCATATTTTGATATTGATTGAATATTGGAGATACCTGTTTCAACTAATTTTGCATCCATCCCGCCGAGGTTACTTTTTGCAACCATTTTTAATGGGATTTCTAGGGCTTTAATTGAATCCCTGAGACTTTTGGTTATTGTTCTAATCTTCCTGTTTGTAAGTACATTCCCTCTATCAGATCGTTCGTGGGCCTCTAGTAGTTCTTTGTTTTTATTTTCAAGTTCCACTTTTTGTCTTTTTTCTGATAGTAGTCTGTCACTTAGGATAGAAATGAACTTTGCTCCAACAGCAATAGATAAAAGAATCATTTCAAATAATGCGGTGAAGAGTCCTGCATACATCTCAAAGAAGTTTGGGGTCTCAATGTACCCACGGCTAGACCATGTATAGATGGTCATTCCTACTGCAATTGCAGACCAGCCCACCACATAGTAAAGCGCGGCGCGCACGCCCTTGTAGTATGAGTGTATTGCTAGCCCCAAGAGCACCCAGAGAAGTATGCTTTGTATCGGGAATAGCCAAAGTGATATAGCGTTGTCTCTAATAATTAATTTTGGTAGGGCGAGGAAGCATATCAGTATATTAATCCAGAAAAATGCACGATCAATTCGTGGGTATAGTTTTTTTGTTCCAATAAAGTAACGACAAAAATTTACCATCGAGATAATTGATAAGGCAATGAAGATAATCATTGGCCCCCCAGGTTTTTCCAACCCCAACCCAAGTTCGTTAGAGGACCAGATCAGTCCTAGGTACTGGAATTTAACCCCTGTGATATACGTCCAGGTGACGCCGAAAGAGAAGAGATAGGAGCAGTACCAGAAGTATGATTGCTCTCTGATAAGGCAAAATAAAACTATGTTGTACAGGAATAGCCCAATAAACGCCCCAAAACAAATTAACAGTAATAAAGTCTCTGTTTGGGAGGTATTGATGAGTCCGTTATCGCTTACAAGATGAAGCCGCAGTATTATAGGGGTTTCAGAGCGCGCCTTAATGTAATAAGTGTCCCCAGGCTTTACGTCTCCAATCGAAACGACAGTATAACGTGAGGATATTTTCCTTTTGATTTTTGAGAATAGGCCAAAGTCTCCGAGAAAGGTTTTGTCTTCCTTGTCCACCTTGTAAACTTCTATGGTGTCAATCGTAGAATATTTATTAATGATGTACCAGTTGCGGTCGGACGCGCTGTCCAGTGAGATCCTTTTCCACACTGTGTCTGATGTTAGGCCGTAGGAGGAGCGCTTAGACTTTTCCCAGTTTCCTTCAGGCATCCTTAGAATTTCATCAATGCCCATCTCACTGGTGGGGTCCAGATAAACTGCCCCATGCTCTGTGAGGTTTACATCAATTGTGTCGTGGAGGTCTATTTCTCCCGCAAGCAGTTGAGGGCAAAATAATAATGATAGCAGTACAATTAAGGACTTTGCGGGTTTATACTTCCTGAAAATATTGCTACACACCCTCGCACGGAAATTTCTATATTTATACATTTTTTGTCTAAAGCCTCTCGCAACGATTCAAGATCGTCTTGGGTGTTAGTGAATATTTTCTTTTCGTTGTAAACGGTAATAAGTTTTTTGGCTGGTCCTTTGTGTTCAACTCCTTTCCCTAATATTGTTGCCCCAAAAATTTTGGCTTCAGCACTTAGGCTGGGCTTTATATGTGTAATAACTTTATCTACTTTATCTCCAATGTCTCCAGGGAGGCAGTGAAAGAGATAGTTCAAACTAACAGAGTCAAATGGACTTACTGAAAGTGGTGGGTTGGATAGGGCGTCTTCATTGTAGGATTCAGATGTTATTCCCTTTTTTTCTAGTCTCTGAGAGGCTTTTGTCAGGGAGTTTATATTTAAGTCCAATAGGCCCACTCGATTTAACGCCGCGCTCTTCTTAGATTTGGCAAGAAAATATCCAGTACCTACCCCAATGTCTAAATGATTGGGTGTCATATGTCTGTCAAAATTCTCTTTTAAGTACCTTGAAGGACATCTCCATATAAGAGAGTTTGACACTTTCAAGATAAGGAAATCGTAAAGGTGCAAGAAGAACGGGTTGTATGGATCTTGTCCCGCCATAACATCAGCATTTTGTTGTTGGTTCATTGTGTGCCCTAATATTTTATTTTTTTAGTTATATAGTTTTCTTTTTCGTAATCATGTGTAACGCAACGCTCACTACAGCAATAAAGGTTTGAGAGTTAATAAAATTGCTTCGTTCATTTGCTGGTTCTGCACCCACAAAATGAATTACTTCATCATAGAGTGAGTCGCACTGCGACTCGGTGAGTTCGTCAAATTTCGTTTGAAAATTCCCTGTCTTTATTACATGGTTAAGCTGTACAAAAGTTTCTGATAGTTCAATGTTTGATAATTTTGATTTACTGCTTTCGTCAGATGTATTTGCGTATTTAAGCCAAACCTCTAAATCTCCAGGTTTACTGAAATTATCTAAGTGGTTAACTAAGAATGTTGAAAGCGTCCGTAATGTTGTAGTTTTTGGTGGTGCATCTTTATTTAGCCAATCACCTGTAGTCATTTTTGATGCTCCTGTTAGCTGTGCAAGGGCAGCAGCTCTCCCATTCCCTAGAGGAGGAAAACCTAAATCTGTTTGGTCGATAGCAATATTTAGGCGTTCGGAGAAGCCATCATACTTAGCATTTTTAATTTCTCCCGAAGAGTACTCTTCCTGGTATTTGGAGAAGGGTTCTTTTATAAAGTCTGAATTAATCATATTTAAGTAAACTTAAACCTTACTTTGAGGCCAGAGATGATACACAGAAACATTAAAACAATACATAGGTCTGATGCGTTAATAGCTAAAACGAATAAAAACAAGGCAATTGGGGTGTCATGTCGTCGAAATCGACGACATTGGTATTTTGGTGGGCTTGCAGAAAATGCCAGAGTAAGATTTAATTGTACTCTTGGTGGGGCGTTGGACGATTTCCCATACACGATAATTTACGATGACAGCTACAAAAAACTGGTAAAAGTTTTCGGCTGGGGCATACCGTTAGGAGTTTTAGATGAGAGATAGAATTTGTCTTGTACTTGAGCTAAAAAGCCAGGTACAAGATTTTGATGTGGTGCAGATGCAAGATATTATTAGACAAGCAAAATTTTTACAGTGGCAGCGCGCGCGCGCTAACCCTTTTGCGACTTCTGAAACGCAGCAAAATCAACTAACTGCTTTAAGTCCTCTTCTCCGAACTCTTTCGTAGCTTCAAAAAGTTCTCTGTGAAGTTCGCTAACGGGGATTGCGATTCCTTCCAGGGATTTGTAGTGCCTCTCACTAAAGTCTTTGACGGAGCATCCCAAGCTTTTGGCGAACGCATGGGCCATTCTTAAGGTTATAGCCCTGCGGCCACTTAGGACGTGATTAATCGACTGACCTTGTAAATCCAAAGTTGCTGCAAAGTTTTCTTGAGTCAGCCCCCTTTTTTTCTTCTCTCTCAACCAAATTTCTTTAAGTTTTATGCATTCCTCTCGCTCTTCTGGACTCAGGAGTTGTTCTTCTTTCTTTTTCACAGCCGTTGTTCCTTTGCTTGTTTAGGCCCGATGTCTACGATTTAGGTACATTTGGTGTTAAATATTACTGATAATGATACCAAATGTGTGGGTTTTTACATAACAGAATCGCCAAAAAGGGCATAAAGGAGGTCTGTTTGTTGTCAAAATGAAGTTTTATTGCACAAATGGTGTCATTGTCGGTAACTAACTGTCACCTAATGCATTTCACTTATTCTTTTTTGGAAATTCTGGATCTATATCTACAGGCGTGATTGGTATAAGTTTCTTGGATGGGTACAGCACGTATTCCCCATCGACCCAGCCTGTCCGGTATCCTTGTTTTTCCATTTTGTTGATGTTCTGTCGAGTACAGCCAACCTCTGCGCCTAACTCGCGAGGGATTATTCCTCGCTCCTTTAGGTACTCATCTAATTCTAGGCTCAACTTGACACCCCTCAATTTGTCTAATGTCATCTCCAGTGGTCTGAAGCTCTCAAATTGAGATCTTACTATATAGTTAGCATTGCTTCACTACTTCGGTTTTATGCCGGAAACTCATGTGTGACCGTAGGTGGAGTCTTTGTTTGGGGTGTGCAAGGTTAACATGTTATGTAGGTGGTTGGCGTTATGCATGAGATTTACAAATAACAGACGTGTCTACCAAGTCACACTCATGAGCTGTAGACAGTAATTGGGCATAGTTGAGTTCAGTTATGTAGGAGTTGCTGAACGTGAGCCTTTTCCTAATTTCAATTGGCCGTCCTCCACTGATCTCCTCGCTCACTTGGTAAACGAGATAGACAGAATGACTATTTTTTATGGGGAGTAGCCTTTTGCTGGTCAGCTCAATTCTGAGAACTTTCATTCCGTTAATCCTTTGTCCGTAGCAACTTATAGGTAAGTGCTTATGTCCAAAAGAATAGCAACCTTTGGTTGCTTGCGCAACCTTAAGTTGCTTTTATGGTGGGGTTAAATTTAGATGTTTAGGAGTTGTTGTTTCTTCATGTCAAATTCTTCGGAGGTTAATGCTCCATCATTTTTTAGGTCATTAAGCTTTTTAATTTCATCAGCAACGTCCATACGTGGCGCAGAAGATTCTTTAATGTCACCTTTAGTTGTCCCAACTATTGCCCAGATTAAAGTGCCGACCCACCCAATCGCTGTCCAGCCAAAGAAGATATTTATTAGGGCAATCAATGCCACATATTCATGATCTCGCTTGTAAGCAATGATTAGGGGAATCAAATAAACTGCAGCTACTACGGCGAAAATAAAGAGTTCCACAATTACATCCCTAATTAATTTGTTTGAAAAGGAGGCCAGTTAATCCAGCATCATCATACCTATCTTTAAATATATCTGTTACAAAGAATTTTGTCTGTATTAATTCTGGTATTTGGAATAGGGGAGTTGAGGGAGGTATTTTGCTTGTATCAATCCTTGGTGTGATTAGGCTACCCATGCTGCCATCAGTTTTTGTTCTGTACACCGATAAGGTTTGGTCTAAGCAACTGATTGTGTTCATGGGGTTAAAGGCGTGGAGTATTGCCCCCTTTGCTAGCAACTCTAATAATTCCCCATTTGAGATAAGGATGTCTCCAAGGGCGTCTATGGCTTTCCTATTGAATGTGTAAAAGCCAGGGGATACACGGGTGATGTCAGCTATTTCTTCCTTGTCTTCTGCACATGAGTAGGACATTAAAATACTCTGCCACTCTTGTCTCTTTGAGTTTCCGTTTATCCAGAGGTTGCCATCTTCTAAGTCTTTAGATGACACTGGACTAATCCTTAAGTAGTTTTCTGAATCAAATTGTATTGAATAGATCTGCATATTTAGTTCTTGATAGGGTAGGTTCCATTACTGAGTTCAGCGCCAATCTCTCTGAGTATTGCTATGCAGGATTCTTTTGATACTGCATTCCCAAGCTCATCTGCAATGTTCATATAATAAACTTTAGTATGAATTATTTTATGTGAGTAAGCATTAGGGATTGATTCAATATAGTGCTCGGAGCTTGTAGGAAGGGCAACACCATTGGCTTCATGATTTATATTAATATTCCATCTCTCTAGGATTGCTCTCGCTTCATCGGCGTATTGTACGGCCCATTCTCTGCCCTCATTCTCAGGGGCGATGTGGTGAGCGTCAGTATTAGCCGGGAGAGCTCTGCCAGCTGCAATCATGTTTTCTCTGAGTATTACGTACCCAGGTTTTGCAAGTGTAGTTGAGCTAAGAAGTAGTAGCGCAGCAAGAAGGAGTATTGGTTTAAGTAGTTTCATTGACTGTCCTTTGAATGCTGTTGGAGGAGATACACTGCGTGTCGGATTACGGTTTGAAGTACTTTGTCTGGTATTCCTTCCACCCTTTTCTGAGAGATTTTATAACCCTAGCTTTCATCATAAATATACCTCGACGTATGGTCTAGGTCCAACCTAGTAGGATTTCACACGCCAGGAGATTATAGTGAAACACTGTTATAATGTACAGCATGATCAGAATAGACACATTAGGGAGTATTAACCACAAGACAACATATCTATACGCACACTGTCGTTGTGGAGAGTATAAAAGAGTGGACCCTAACACCGTCATAGAGCGTCTAGGGGAGGGGTTTCTGTGGGCTAACCTAAGGCATGTTTTGAGGTGTAAAGCCTGCGGAGAGCGTCCCTATGTTGTCCAGATTGTGGCTAATGCTGGTGGTGGTATGTGATAATACTGTTTGATTTAAGTTATCTGATAATTACCCAGAATCTTGCATAATATAAATATTTTTAGATGCTGTTTGCCGGGTTTTAAATAGTAGTTCTGAGCCCTATATATTATGCAGAATGACCCTAAGTCTTTGTTTTTAAAGGGATAGTGTCGGGGATTGTGATTCCGGTGGTCGC
>JAWSUX010000285.1:0-831 GCA_033852215.1 Colwellia sp.
AAAATTAGTGAAGGGCGTGTCAGTATTGACGGTAAAGTTGCTTACTTGGGAGACCGTATAACGGGTACTGAACTTATTCGCGTTGATGGACATCAAGTTAAACTAACCTCACAAGAAGAAGAGCTTTGTCGGGTTTTGATCTATAACAAACCTGAAGGTGAAATGTGTACACGTAAAGACCCTGAAGGTCGTCCTACGGTATTTGATCGCCTACCACCACTTGAAGCTGGACGTTGGGTGGCTGTTGGCCGTTTAGATATTAATACGTCAGGTATGTTGTTATTTACTACTGATGGCGAGTTAGCTAACCGTTTAATGCACCCTTCACAAAAAGTAGAGCGTGAATATGCAGTGCGTGTTTTTGGTGAAATAGATGAAGCGATGTTACAGCGCTTACGTGCCGGTGTTAAATTAGAAGATGGCCCTGCGCATTTTCAAAAAATCACCTATCGTGGTGGAGAAGGCCGTAATCATTGGTTTCATGTTGTGCTTTCAGAAGGTCGTAACCGAGAAGTTCGTCGCTTATGGGAAAGCCAAGACGTACAAGTTAGTCGCTTAATACGTGTACGTTATGGCGATTTAGAAATGCAACGTCAATTACCATTAGGTGGCTGGAAAGAATTACCGTTAAAAGACGTTAATTATTATCGTAAATTAGTTGGCTTGACTGTTGAAACTCAATCGAAAGTTAAAGTCGATGAGAAATCGATGGATAATGCTAAAAGTCGTCGCATTCGTCGCTCAGTGAAAAAACATCAACAACAGCGTCAGCAAAGCATGCGCCGTCGTAATAAATAATAAAATTAATAACTTATTCGCCTGTTTACACCT
>JAWSUX010000286.1:0-9310 GCA_033852215.1 Colwellia sp.
TCTTAACTGATCGGCATTATGCCTAGACAGAGCTTTTTTATTTTTATTGAGTTAAGTATAATGAGTAATAAACGTATTATTCGAGAATGATAATGACTAAGCTAATAGAGAAACCTATTACCCCTGCCGATGATGACTGCTGTGGTGGTGGCGCTTGTAACCCTTGTGTTTGGGATAATTATTATGCTGAATTACAAAAATGGCGTATTGAGCAAGCGAAATTAAAAGAAACTGCACAAGAAGAATAGTCATAAAAACCTTACTGAAGATTGCTGACACCTACTTACAACACTACAAAAAATAACACTCGCCTGACATTTTGTCACAGTCATACCAGTATCAACTAGTTATTATTAATTCATAGAAGAATTCTGGTTTTATTAAGGGGTTGTTTATGTCGAACTTATTAACTAACTGTAGTGGTATTAATCGAGAAAGTGTTATTAGTGCAACTGCACCAGATAGAAGACAACAAGACTACCAGCAAAGTATGCTTTGGATAGAACTTAACCTTAGTCAACAGTATTCTGTTTGTTGCTTAGGTCAATTTGGCTACATACTCACTTATGTTAGGTTTTTAAACAATAAGGTACTCGCAATTCTTAAACTTGGCAGTAAAGCAGCGACCGTCAATGAAGCGGGTGATATAAACATTAGCCCCACGATTAACTTTCGCCAGTCTCGCCACTAAGTAAATATATTGATAATAAAAGTATCTTCAATTATTGCACTAATATTAACTAATTTAGCATTGTATTTATATTTGTGATGAGAAAACGGCTGAGCGTGAAGATAGGAAATATGTACTAGATTGGCACAGTGTCAGGAGTTGTCATAACCGTTTCATGCCTTAACAGAAAAAGTCGGTGTAAACTTATTATCAGGTATTACCCTATTGCCTATCCACGTAGCACAATAATATTTAATTGAGAGCCTTATTTTTACAGATTTTTTTTCCGCTCTCTTTCGTTCTGTATAAGTTCGAAAAGCCGATCTTGTTTTTCAAACACTAATTCACGAGTAAGAGTTCTATTTCGTTGTAGTACTTGTGCTAATCTGTTTTCCCACAGGCTAAATATGGGTAGCTGCATCATAGCTCTTAATTTCAATAATTCTTCGTAGGTAAACAGTTCCATTTGTATCAACACTAAACCATTATAAAACTCTTTAGATAGAAACACCTCTATATAAAATGCTTCATAAGCTTTCGCTAGCTGGATATTAGAAGGGTCGGAAGTCATTTGAGCTTGGACAAGCACTTTTGCAGACTGTAACGCCTGTTCTTTGCTTATTTGCATGACAGTCTCTTGAGCAACTTTTAAATACTCATCACTTATTTTATTAACAGTTACTTGGGCTGACTTTAAATTTACTTTTTTATCAATTTCAACCTGAGCAAAAGCGTTCGTATTTATAATAATCGCTCCTACTAACATCAAATTTTTATACATCTTACTTCCATCTTTTGTGGTTCTGATTACAAAGACACAGAACATTATAATAATTAAATTATATTCCATAATTTTAAAATCGCGATAATCATCCTGTTTATATCAAATAATAGCAGAACGATTATGACTGATGCTTAAATATATTAATTTTGATATTAGGTATTTAGCCAAAATATAAATAAACATTTTAATTCAAAGACTAACATGACTATTTACTATTGCTATGCGCAATAAGTATTTAGGATGATATAGCTAGAATTAAATTAGTATGCATCTGTGAGTCCTGACATTAACAAGGCGAGGAAAAACGGAGTAATTTTTTATTATCTAATTTAAATGGTTAGTATTCAGACAAAAAAGACGTCATAGGATGTCTTTAACCGTTATATATGGTTTTGTTTTTTTTCGTTTGCTATTGGTACTTCTGTTGCTACATAAGGCGTTTGTCTCTAGATAAACCTTTGTTGAACCTTATATTTTTTATCAGCCATGAACTGATCACCAAACCTAGATTTTATTTGAGTAATAACTATAGGCCAGTATTTTTTTCTAACTCGGTTATCTTATTTCGTTTTTGTTCAAAGGTTTTCCAACTCATCCACTTAGGCTTCGGCTAGTATGAGACTTGAGAAAATATGCTTTAACACAATATCAAGGCTTATTACTGAAAGAAATAAGAGAGTGATTGCACTCTCTTTTAATCACTTCTGTAAATTAATAAGCCACATAAATTACTGATTGACTAATTTATGTAACTTTTCTGGTGACTCAGCAATTTTGATACCTGGAATGTTACTTCCAATTGTCGTTACAAATGATCCTGCTACATCACCCTTTTTATAGGTCGTTAATGTGATTCGATAAAGGCCACGAACCAGTGCTTTTGTTGGACTACTTAATTGGGTTTCAATTCTAACAAGAGAGTTATATTTTGAATGACGATCTTCTTCATATGTGTCATCCCCATCATCATCTTCATCTAATACATTTAATACTTTTCCGCCTGTTTTGATGCTAGTTGGATCAATAATATCCATGCGCTCAACTCTAATCCAAGTATCAAACCATTGCTCAGAGTCTGCTTTATTAGCTTTTTTGTAATTAGGATGCACAAAATCAGCTTTTTCAGGTGACGCTAAATCACCAACAGGTGAAATCATACGAACGCCTATTTCATCAGCTGCTGCAGGAATCCACACATACAAGAAAAATGCATTCTTACCTTTAATTACCGCATCAGCTTTTGAGTCTTTGCCGATATAACCAAAATAATTTGTATTTTCAACATAAGGAGCACGTACAGAAGCAAAACCAAAACCTGTTTTATTATTACTGGTTAACGTGGGTAGTCCATCGCCTGAAGTGAGTTTATTTAAACTAAAACCTGCGAGTGCTGTTTGCGAAATAAAAACTGTACTCGCTATTAATAACGCTTGATTTAATCGTTTCATATTTGTCCTTAACATTTATTATTTTAAGGTGACCATAAGATCCGACCACCGTAGTTTGTGATTTCGATAATAAGATAAAGTAATTTGTAAATATTACAATATATAAAGGAATATATATTGCTTTAATATTTAAATATATAGAGGGGATTTTACAGCTGTATTAGATTTAGTTATTCACTATAGGGACTTCTGGATATTTCCCTAACCCTAAATCATTACGTTTCTTAGCGAATGGCTGAAAATATTTTAATATCCATAATTTTGAGCCATTAGGCCGAACCCGTAATTGAAGACCTTCACCATCAGCTAAGTTGTATTTTTTTTAGCTTTGGCTTGTTTTACTTCAGTATTTTCTAAAGGTGAAATTATTTTGCCATGATGTACCAATAAAACGATATGAATGGTTGTTGGTACATCATGGCACATTAAATATTGGATGTTGCCAAAGTGCATAGACTGAGTTGGAACCCAAAAGACTCTATAAACATTAATTTAACTGAGCTATTGGATTGATTTGGGTTTACTTGGAAGATGAAGTGGTGGCCCCTCCCTGACTTGAACAGGGGACCTGTCGATTATGAGTCGAATGCTCTAACCAACTGAGCTAAGGGGCCATTTTATTGCAGGCAATAAACATTAATAAATCAATTTAAGTAAATAGCTTTATTAAGCGCGTGCAGTATAAGCATTTTTTATTTTATTGTCACCACTAGAATAGAGTATTTTTACTAAAGTGAACTGATTGCTCAATTATCAAACAAAAATAGAATTAAAAAAAATTTATACTCTTTCCGCTCTGCTTTTATTTTGATTATGTTCTCGTTCAATATTTCTTAGTTTTGGATAGTTTGTTTGTCTAAGACTTTATTAATAGCTAAAAAGCGAAACTTAAACCTGCTGTTACCTCTGTTTGTACCCAAATATCACTAGAGATTGAAATTAGACAATTTGCTTCATTACAAAAAATACTGCTATCTGAGTTAAAGAAAGTACCATAAACTCGACCGCCCAATTGAAAGCTAAGCTGCTCTGAAAGAGGGAGCTTAGCCGTTAAACCAATATTCATTGAAAATCGAGTTTCACTATCCAAGTCCGCACCTTTAGGTGAGAAGTGCGTTAAGCCTAATCCACCTGTAACGTACAAAGGAATAATATCCCGTGAGATTGCAACATTACCGCCAACATGGGCGTAAGTTATACCTAATTTATCATCACTAGGTATAAAATCACTGTGCTGAGAAAACTTGCTGTTATAGTGACTAATTAAAAATTCGCCTTGACGTAACCTGTCATAACTCCAAGCGGTTAGAAGCCCATAACTAGTACCTTCAACCAATTTTATTTTAGAGATAGTTTCGTCTTTTGTTACATCAAAATCACCTCCAAAGCGATAACCTATTAAAGGAGTAACTTCAAATGTATTTGTAGTTTTTGCCACCGCAGGAGTAGCGACAATAAGTGCTAAGCAAAAGAGAGATAGTGGGCGAGACATGCGAGTTCCATATTTATTTAATAGGTAGTGATTATAAGCTTAACATTATTTACCCTTGATGTTTAAGTAAAAAAAAGAGTAAGTTAGATATACTAACTTACTCTTTTAAATTGAGATTTACTTACCTGTGAATTTTATTTATTCACCATCAAGGAAACTTTTTAATTGCTCAGAACGTGATGGGTGACGCAATTTTCGTAAGGCTTTAGCTTCAATTTGACGAATACGCTCACGTGTTACATCAAACTGCTTACCTACTTCTTCTAAAGTATGATCAGTATTCATATCAATACCAAAGCGCATTCTAAGTACTTTGGCTTCACGCGCTGTTAAGCCAGCAAGTACTTCATGCGTAGCACCTTTAAGGTTTTCAGCCGTTGCTGAATCAACAGGTAATTCACCACTACCATCTTCTATAAAGTCACCTAAATGCGAGTCTTCATCGTCACCAATCGGTGTTTCCATGGAAATTGGCTCTTTCGCTATTTTCAATACCTTACGAATTTTATCTTCTGGCATGATCATGCGTTCTGCTAATTCTTCAGGTGTTGGCTCACGTCCCATTTCTTGCAACATTTGACGAGAAACACGGTTCAACTTATTGATCGTTTCAATCATGTGAACTGGAATACGTATTGTACGCGCTTGGTCAGCAATAGAACGAGTAATTGCTTGACGGATCCACCATGTTGCATAAGTTGAGAATTTATAACCACGACGATATTCAAATTTATCAACCGCTTTCATCAAGCCGATATTACCTTCTTGAATTAAATCTAAGAACTGTAAACCACGGTTGGTGTATTTCTTGGCAATTGAGATAACTAAACGTAAGTTAGCTTCAACCATTTCTTTTTTCGCACGACGAGCTTTTGCTTCACCGATAGACATACGACGGTTAATGTCTTTTATGCCATGAATATTTAAATGCGTTTCTTCTTCAATTAGGTTTAATTTATAAATACAGCGTTCAACATCTAATTCTATATCAGTTAATTTTACTGAATAACTATGGCCTGCGGCTCTTTCTGCTTCAAACCAATTTTTTGACGTTTCATTACCTGGAAAAATTTTGATGAATGTAGTTTTTGGCATACCCGCACCAACAACACAATGTTTCATGATCAAACGTTCTTGTACGCGAAGTCTGTCCATAACACTACGCATGCTTTTTACTAATTTATCAAATAATTTAGGAATTAAACGAAATTCTTTGAATACTTCTGCAACCGCATCAATTGCCACTTGTGCATCTTTATGACCACGACCATGCTTTTCTATAATTTTATTAGCATTTTCATGGGCTACACGTAAAGCAGTAAACTTCTCACGTGCTAATTCAGGATCAGGACCGGTATCTTCTTCTTCCTCTTCCTCATCAGCTTTATCTTCCTCTGCAAGCTCTTCTTTTGACAACTCACTACCAACATGAGTAGCTGCTACAGGAACATCCTCTTCCTCTGCATCTGGGTCTAAAAATCCAATAATGATATCAGTAAGACGAATTTCTTCCGCTTCAAAGTTATCCCACATATCTAACAAGAAGTTAATCGCTGGAGGGTATTCAGAAACACTACGTTGTACTTCTCTAATGCCTTCTTCGATACGTTTAGCGATAACAATTTCGCCTTTACGAGTCAGTAATTCTACCGTACCCATTTCACGCATATACATACGCACAGGATCGGTCGTTCTACCTATCTCGCTTTCTACCGTAGCCAATGCCTGTGCAGCCGCTTCAGCAGCATCTTCATCGGTATTCGCTTCACTCATCATCAATGTGTCTTGATCAGGAGCATTTTCAAATACTTGAATACCCATGTCGTTGATCATACTTACGATGTCTTCAACTTGATCCGAATCGATTATGTCTTGAGGAAGATGATCATTAACTTGCGCAAATGTTAAATAACCTTGCTCTTTACCTTTGGTTATTAAGTCTTTAAGTCTAGATTGAGGAGCTTTTTCCATCGACGAGTGTCCACCTATGAATAATATAAATTTGGAGTTTAAAAATCTATGCTTGAAATATCAGCTTTTTAAATAATAAACCGTAATTAAAACAGCTAAAAAAAGGCAAATAGAACCGCGCAATAAAGTCGGGAATTATAGCGAATTTTTTAACCAGTTACCAGAAGTTCCCTAAGCTTAATTCCACCAGTGAAATAAGCTTATGCAGGCAAGTATAGTCAAGAATAACCACTAGGCATTTAATATTGCTTGTAGCTCTTGTTTTTCTGCTGGGGTCATTTGCCCAGCTCGTGCTTTTTGCAACAATACTTCGGTTCGTTGCTCAACAAAGTCACTCAGAAGTTTTTCAATACTGTCTAAAAAAACATTTTGCGCGGCATCAATTTCAACATGATGTTCCCAACACATAAGTTTTGCCAACTGCTTTCCTTGCTCAGTGCCCCTGAAATATTCAAGTAATTGTGGTGTTTTAATTTCAGGGTTTTGCAAGCAAATTTCTACTACTTGCATTAACAAAGGAATACCTGGCATTGTTAAGGGTTTTAAAATACTAACGTCACCTAAGTCTGTAGCTATATGGGGGTGCTCTAATAGTAATGCAAGGGCTAACCGAACAGGCGTTACTTTAGTTTTGGTGTTAGGTTTATTAACTTTACTCTCGTTTTGCGAGTGACCCTGTACATTTTTTACTAATTTTGTTAAAAACTGCTCACTACCCGTGCCAAAATTATCCGCAATTTTATTCAGCATGGCGTCTTTTAAAATGCTATCAGGTAACTTTGTTAAATAAGGGAGAAAAGATTCAACCACAGCTGATCTTCCTTCTATTGAGCTCATATCAACTTGCTTCATTAACTGCTCAAAGAGGAATTTAGATAACGGTATTGCCGCATCAAGTATTTTTTCAAATACCTGTTGTCCTTCTTCGCGAATTAACGAATCAGGATCTTCACCATCAGGTAAAAAAACAAATTTTAATGAAAAACCATCACGAATTAACGGAAGCGCGTTATCCATCGCCCGCCAGGCTGCTTCACGCCCAGCTCTATCACCATCATAACAACAAATCACTTCAGGTACCGTGCGAAATAACGTTTGTAATTGTTCAAAGGTTGTTGCGGTACCAAGTGAGGCAACAGCATAATCAATACCATGCTGCGCCAATACAACGACATCCATATAACCTTCAACAACAACTAAGCGCTTAAGCTGTTTGTTGGCTTGTTTAGCCTCATGTAAACCATATAATTCTTGCCCTTTATGATAGATACGCGTTTCAGGGGAGTTCAAATATTTAGGCTTAGCATCACCCAATACTCTGCCACCAAAACCAATCACTCGGCCGCGTTTGTCACGAATAGGAAACATGATGCGACCGCGAAATCGATCATAGGGACGTTTTTTATCGCCAGCAATAGCCATACCTAATTCAACAAGCTGTTGGGTAATAACGTTACCTTTTGCAAAAGTAGCCATCATTCCATCCCAAGCATCACTGATATAACCAATACCAAAACGCTTGACTATATCGCCCGTTAAACCTCGGCCTTTTAAATAATCAATTGCTGTTTCTTTATCTTTAGCTGTTTTTAATTGCTGCTGAAAAAATTGACTGACTTGAGCCATCAACTCATAATCATCTTGCTTTTGTTGATAAACTTGCTGTTGGCGTCTTTGCTCTGCTGGGCTTGCTGTATTTTCTTCACGCTCAACTTCCATACCGCAATGTGAGGCAAGATCTTCTACTGCATCAACAAAATCAAGACGGTCGAATTCCATTAAAAATGAAATAGCATTCCCATGCTCACCACAACCAAAGCAGTGATAAAATTGTTTATCTTGGCTTACCGTAAATGAAGGAGATTTTTCATTATGAAATGGGCAACAGGCTTGATGATTCTTACCTGCTTTTTTTAACGGTACTTTGGCATTAATTAGCTCGACAATATCAGCTCGGCTGAGTAAGTCATCAATAAATTGTCGTGCTATACGTCCAGCCATAGTGTTATTTAGTAATCAAGGAGAAAAATAAAGGGAATATTCTACACAAAATCAAAGAGAATAATTAGTGCTCTTTTCATTTATAAAAGCAGTAAGAAAATAAAAAGCCGTAAGTAGTTAAATACTTACGGCTTTTTAAATAACTTTATTAATCTACAAGTTATGCGTTTAGTACTGCTCTCACTTGACCGCTTACTGCGCCCATGTCGGCTTTACCTTGCATTAACGGTTTTAATACCGCCATCACCTTACCCATGTCAGCCATTGAAGCTGCACCAGATTCAGTTATTGCTTTGCTAATTAATACATTTATTTCTTCTGCGCTAAGCGGCTGTGGCATGAAAAATTCAAGTGCAATAACTTCTGCAGCTTCTTTCTCTGCCAATTCATCACGACCACCTTCGGTAAACATCTTAATGGATTCTTTACGCTGTTTAACCATTTTGGTTAAAATCGCAATGATGTTTTCATCAGTTGCTTCGGTTTTATGATCAATTTCCGCCAACTTAACAGCAGATAATGCCATGCGAATAACACCAAGACGTAATTTGTCTTTAGCACGCATAGCATTTTTCATTTCATCTTTGAGTTGACTTAGAAGTGACATTTCGCTCTCCATGTTAGGCAATCTCTTAGAGTGGTTATACTAAGGTTATTCTTAAAAGAATTCTTAGTACATGCGAACGCGACGAGCGTTCTCACGAGAAACTTTTTTCGCAGCACGTTTAACAGCAGCGGCTTTCTTACGTTTACGTTCCCAAGTCGGCTTTTCATAACATTCGCGACGACGAACTTCTGAAAGGATTCCTGCTTTTTCACATGAACGTTTAAAACGACGTAATGCAACGTCAAACGGTTCGTTTTCTCTAACTTTAATTACTGGCATGTACTTTTTACCTTAGTATGTATCTATATAATTGGTGACTGACTTCAGCATTAAACGC
>JAWSUX010000287.1:0-1685 GCA_033852215.1 Colwellia sp.
GTTAAGGCTTTTAATTCAACACGAATAGGTAGGCGACCTTGTAGCTCAGGTATTAAATCTGAAGGTTTAGTCATTTGAAAGGCGCCTGAAGCAATAAACAAAATATGATCGGTTTTGATCATGCCATGTTTAGTGCTAACCGTTGAGCCTTCAACTAAAGGTAATAAATCTCGCTGAACACCCTCACGTGAAACATCCCCACCGCCTGAGTTTTCCGCACGTTTACAAATTTTGTCTATCTCATCGATAAAAACAATACCATTTTGCTCAACAGCATCTATGGCTTTTTGCTTAATATCATCCTGGTTAACTATTTTCGCCGCTTCTTCTTCCTGCAATGCTTTTAAGGCATCTTTGATTTTTAGTTTACGCTTTTTAGTTTTATCATTCGACATGTTTTGGAACATGCTTTGTAATTGTGAAGTCATGTCTTCCATACCTGGAGGTGCCATAATCTCAAGGCCGACTTGCGGTGCGGCTAAATCTAACTCAATTTCTTTATCGTTTAACGTACCTTCACGTAATTTTTTGCGAAAAACTTGTCTAGTGCTCGTATCCTCGGCTTTTTCATCGTGACCAAAACCATCTCGAGCAGGTGGTAATAATACATCTAAAATACGCTCTTCAGCGGCTTCTTCAGCAAGATGTTGCACACGTGACATTTCATCTTCTTTGACCATTTTTATCGCCATATCAGCCAAATCACGGATGATGGTTTCTACTTCTTTGCCAACATAACCTACTTCGGTAAATTTAGTTGCTTCTACTTTGATAAATGGCGAACGCGCTAGTTTTGCTAAACGACGAGCAATTTCAGTTTTACCAACACCAGTTGGCCCTATCATCAAAATATTCTTTGGTGATACTTCAGTGCGTAGTGCAGGATCCAGCTGCATACGACGCCAACGATTACGCAAGGCAATAGCAACGGCACGTTTAGCATCAGCTTGACCAACAATATGGCTATCTAATTCATGAACAATTTCACGTGGAGTCATATCTGACATTATTTATTCCTCAATTTTTTACACTCTAAGTGCTTATTTCTAACTGTTGAGTTTTATTACTTTGTCGGTAAGTTTATAACTCGTCTATGGTTTGTTCTTGGTTGGTGAAAACACAAATATTGCCAGCAATAGTCAGTGACTTTTCTACAATTTCTTTAGCACTTAACTCTGTATTTTCTAACAAGGCAGTCGCCGCCGACTGAGCAAAATTACCACCGCTACCAATCGCAATTAAATCATGCTCTGGTTGCACAACATCACCATTGCCCGTAATAATTAATGAGGCTGTTTCATCAGCAACGGCAAGTAAAGCTTCAAGTTTTCTTAGTGCTCTATCGCTGCGCCAATCTTTGGCAAGTTCTACTGCTGCTTTGGTAAGGTGGCCTTGATGTTGTTCTAATTTACTTTCGAAACGCTCGAATAAGGTAAAAGCATCAGCAGTGCTACCAGCAAAACCAGCGAGTACTTTATTGTTATATAAACGACGAACTTTACGGGCATTACCTTTCATTACGGTATTACCCAACGATACTTGCCCATCACCGCCAATGGCAACTTTGCCATTGCGTCTAACTGAAACGATAGTAGTCACATTAACCTCAAATTTACTTAATTATTTAATGTTTAATAACTTGGGGTTAATGCTAGATTTTCAAGGAAATAGAATAATTATTTTGT
>JAWSUX010000023.1:0-58701 GCA_033852215.1 Colwellia sp.
TTTTCCCTGTACCTATAGGGCCAGTAATGACAATAAACCCCTCACCTTGGTCTAAGCCGTATTGTAAATATGATAATGCTCGTTGGTGATGATCGGTAGCAAAGAAAAAGCGCGGATCTGGGCTTAACTGAAATGGTCGTTCGGTAAAACCATAATAACTTTCATACATGTTAAAAATCTTTTGTTATATTAATTGATGCTCTCGCTTCGGTGTAAATTCTATCTTCGCGAGTTGAGTTTCTATCGAGGTATTGCAAAGTAATAAAAGCATTTAAAGAAGAAGCTAATTCACGATTGTAAGTAGTTGATATCGTCTTATAAATATCTTTTTGTCTCACTATGTTGCTGTTGTCTTTATCAAAAGTATTTTCGTTGTAACTGATACTTAAGCCAATATCGCTTTTTTTACTGGTTCTTCGGGTAATATCAAAACTTGCACTGAGATACTCATCAACAATCTCAGTGCTTAAACTGGTGCGTTCCCAGCCTGATAAATCAAAAGTAAACGTTGTTCTTGATAATGCTAATATTGACAGCAAGTTTAAGCGCTTATTTAAGGAAAATTCATTATTCTCTATTAGTGTTAGGCTTGGTAAATCGACTACTCCAAAATTGGTGCCATCAGCAAGGGGGATTGATGAGGCGAAACAATCCTCATGAGTTACGCTGGTTTGTCCATCAGCTATTGGACACCAATAACTACCTAAGTCATTTTCTTGAAAACTGTTTCGATCAAATACTTCAATCGTTTCGTGATAAGACACGTTATTGGTAAGGCGCCTGGTTCTGTGAGTAAAGTCTAAATCATAAGAGTCACCAAAAAAACGTTTTGAATACCCTGCTTTTAATGAGGTTCTTTGTGATGGCTGCCAATCAATGCTAGCGGCAATGTAATCATCACTTGCATTGGTATCATCTTGCACATAGTTATAAGATAAATCGATCAAAAAATGCTTTGCTGCTAGATAACGAATACCAGGCCCCCAAGCAGGAATACTATTAGGGTTAGTGCCCGCGACAGTCCCCTTAATTTCTTCATTATAAAAATGAATAAAAGGGTTTAATTTATACGAGGTAATAATGCCTACTTTACTTTCTATCGCATAGTTTTCGCCAGTAAAAGTATTATTCTCAAGGTAGATAAACTGGCCATCGATTTGCCAAAAAACTTGTCGTGCCGCACTGCCATTTTTACTGCCAAAAATAGCTGTGTAACCTTGGCTTTCTCCAATATTATCTTCTGTTTCAACTAGGTTGTATATAAGAGAAGAGGTAATAGTGTAGTCACTATTAGTGGTATTATATTGAAAGCCTGCGTTATGACTTATTTGTTGAATGGTATCGCCTGAAACTAAATCAGCTAAGCTATTATCGGTATCATTTTTACTGACATTAGTAATATTTGAATCAATTATGAGTTGTGGACCTTGTTTCCACAACATAAATAAAGCATTGGCTTGCATGGTTTGAAAGTCATCATTGAGTTCACTATCGTGACTAAAGGCCGCTAAGGTTTCGGTGCCAGAAAAAGAAAAAAGCAGTTTTTTTGATTTAAATTCAGTATCAATACCTAATATCAGCTGACTTACTAAGCTAGACTGTTGAGACCGTCTCGTTAATTCAACATTATCAGTAAATGTTTCTGTTAGGCCTAAACTGGGGACAAAGGTCCACTCACCAGCCAATGAGCTAGGTGTACTAATAAACAAAATAAATAAAGTTAACGCCTTTACGATGTTTATTTTATTTATTTTTTCTACCGTAGCCATAACCGTAATAGCCATAAACATCCTTTTTCGATCTAATTGTTTTATTCATTACTAGACCTACAGCCATATCACTATTTAACTGTGACACAGCGCGTTTAACATGGTCTGTTTTAGTTTTTGACTCTTCAACAACAACGATTGCTTGGCCAACGAGATCAGACAATACAGGCGTCTCAGTAACCCCTAGTATAGGTGGGCAATCAAAAATAACGATGCGATCAGGGTAACGTTCAGCTAATTCCTTTGCTAATTGTGCCATGCGTTCACTGGCGAGCAATTCATTAGTTAAATGATGTGGTTTACCTGCGGGAATTAGTTTTAGATTATCAATATTGGTACTGTAGATGATATCGGAAAGAGAGCTTACTTCAGCCAAAAGATATTCTAACAAGCCCTTTTTACTTTCAAACTCAAGCTCTCTATGCAAACTTGGTCTGAGCACATCAGCGTCAATTAACAGTACGGTTTTATCTTGCTCTAAAGCAATACTAAGAGCTAAGTTAATAGCAATATAGGTTTTGCCCTCGTTTGGGTTTGAGCTAGTTACCATAATCAAATTACTGTTATGAAGGGTCTTAGCAGCTAAACCAAAAGCGTTATTAAGTAATGTTCGTTTTATATGGCGAAACTCTTCCTGAATATGATGAGTGCTATCAGAGCTATAAATAAAACCTCGTTCATTTAAGCGATCGCCATTTAGTATTATTTGCTCTTTGTTTGTTTTATTCTCTGTGTTTTTAATTTCTTGTATGGGTATTTTGCTTTCAATTTCAGTAGCCAGTGTTTCGATAATATCTGAACTAGCTTGCTCTTGCTGGGCTTGTTTTTGTTTAGCCAAGGCTTTTTCTATTGTACTCATGGCTAAAATATCCTTTTTAATGGTGCTTGAATAAGCTCTGGAAAGAGAAAATAACTTATAAAGAGCAGAAGCAAACTAAATAACATAACGTTTGAACCAATGAATATTATTGTTTTCTTTCTGTGCCACTTTTGCAGACCTAAATTTTCATTAGCTGAAACTACACCAAAAATAGGTACGCCTGTTATTTTGCTTAATTGTGCTGTTGATGTTGCTACGGGTGTCAGTTGACTCATAACAAAAGATAAACCAATACCTACACCCCAGCCAAAAACGACAACAACACCGAATAAAATGAAGCGTTTTGGACCTGAAGGTTTAGTGGCTGCACGAGGAGGATCTATCACTCTAAATTGAATTTTATCCGTGGTTTCATCTGCCTGTTGCGCTAGTTTTGCTGTTTCTTGACGTGATAATAATTCCTCATATTTTCCTTTGGTTATTTCATAACCACGATTTAAGGCAATAAGCTCTGCTTCAATTTCAGGTAAAGTATGAATTTTACTTTCTAATTCAATAACACGTTGACGGTAGTCATCGGCACGTACATTAAGAGAAGCAATTTGATTTTCTAATTGGTTTACCTGTATTTGTACTTCTTGGATAACTGGGTTGGCACTTAAACGAGCAACGCCATTATTGCCTTCGGTATTTTGTTCAAGGTATTTTTCAATTTCAGCGCTGCGCTGTTTATTTAATTGCGCTAAACTGCGTGTTACTTCAATCACATCTGGATGCCTGTCGGTATAACGTAATTTTAAGGCATCAAGATGTGCTTCTAATTCTTTGATACGGTCATCAAATGTTGTTTGAATTGAGGTTTCATTTTTTATTTTATTGTCACTACTTGATGCAGCACTGACTGATTGAGCCAATTGTTGTTTAGCAGATTCTAGTCGAGTTTTATTTTCTAAAATTTCTAACTCAATCGCTTTCAATTTTTCTTTATTGCCATTGAGTTTATTATAATAACCACCAGATTGATTTGGGAGAATACCGCTATATTTTTGTTTGAAACTAGTTAATCTCGCTTCAGAGGCGCTTAAGCGGTTTTCATAATCTTTGATTTGAGCAGTTATGAATTTTTGCGCACTATCAGAGTCGCTACGAGTTTCACCTAAAGTATTTTCAATAAAAACGGTTAGTGCTGATTGCACAATGTTTTTTGCCATTTGAGGATCTTTATCTTCAATCGCTAGTGTATATATATTTTCACGACCTGCACTTGATATTTTAATATTATCTTTTAGATTTTTAATGATAGCTTCGTATTCAGTGGTATTTGAGGCTTGCACATCTAAATCAGTCATGCGAGAAATACGTTCAAGATTTGGTCGGCTTAATAGTGTTCTCACCATTAATCGAATTTGTGTATTAGGGTTGGTTTCTACGGTTAAGCCACGCAATAAAGGGCGCAATAATGATTGTGTATCAACATATACGCGGGCTTCTGATTGATAAATGTTAGGCATTAGTGCAACAAAATACCAACCTATTGGACAAATAAGCCAAGTTGCGATGATAATATAGCGGCGTTTAAGCCATATTCCTTTTAGGTAATCAATTACCTCTTCAAGTATTTCTTGCATTCCTAGCCCTTTAACCCCTCTATATTAATAAGCTCTGTATAATAGCTTTGCTGTGTCACCTTGATATGCGCTTGTTAGGAGACCGTTAATGTATTTCTTATTTGATATGACTTAGAACCACGCTTCAGGAATAATGATGATATCGCCAGGTAACATATCTATATTTGCTTTAATTTCACCCTCTCTTAATAATTCACCAATCAATATCTCATATTCTTTTTGTTTGCCATTCTCCACTCTAATCAATACAGCACTATTACCATTAGCAAACTCAGTTAAACCACCAACTTGAATCATAACGTCAAGTAACGTCATGTGCTGAATATAGTTAATTGCTTTCGGCTCTGTCGCTTCACCAATAACACGAACTTGTTCACTGAAAGCGCCAACAAAACGTTCAACGGTTACGGTCACAACAGGATCACGTAAATAAGTGGCAAGTATTTCTTCTATTGAACGAGCCAACTCGGTTGGTGTTTTTCCTGAAACTTCAATATCTTCAACTAAAGAGGTAGTAATCATGCCATCAGGCCTTACCACAAAAGAACCAGATACCTCAGGATTACGCCAGACAAAAATATTAAGTACGTCGCCGGCACCAATAAGATATTTATAGGAGTTAATATCTGTTGTGTTTGATGGCTGTATTGTTGCTGTTGGTAGTGAATTAGAGCTACAACCTGAAAAGACAATGCTTATTAATAATAAGAGCATGACTCTGCTTGAGTCGGTAAAGCGAATATCCATGGTTAATACCTTTAGTTGCTTACTGTTATGACTAAAAATTATTTATATTTAGTTCGTTATATCTACATATGCACTAATTGTATGGTATTTTTGTTACTTTTAACAACCAAAGTTAACAATAGTAAATTAACCGTTAACTTTGGTTTGTTTTTTGATAGAATTAGCGCGGTTTTTATTGGTCACGGTTATTTTTTAATAGTTAATAGCTACGGGAAATCTAGTTTTATATGTCTAGTTCAAAGTTTCGAGATTTATCAGCAGGTAGTAAAGCTTTAATAATAATAGAGCAAATTTTATTTGCAGGATCTTTGTTTTTAGCCGTTTACATTAATCAGCATTTTTCTATTATTGATTTTAAGGGGATCTCGGATGCACTTTTGCTGCTCTATGCCGTTATTTTTGCTTTAGTTAATCAGTTGAGCTCTTTAGCGTTAGGTTTGTATAATTCAAAACTTAGAGAAAGCTTTCGTGGCATTTTTCGTCGCATGTTGATGTGTGTGGCTGTCGCCTTTTTTGCTGTGACTTTAATTAACCCTTTTTATGGCTCTTCTTCACTACCTATTGAAATTTTAGCTATCGCTTCATTGCTTAGTGTTACGTTAATCAGTTCTTTTCGTTATTTTACCTTTAAAATCGATTTCTTTGGCTTCGGAAAAAGAAATATTTTAGTCATAGGTGCCGGTGAACGGGCTTCTATTATCGAAAAGAGAATGCGCCGTGATGTGGATAGGCAAGATTTTAGCGTTCATGGTTTTGTTGTTATGGGCGGAGATTCACCTAAGGGCATAGAAGAAGAAACGCGTATCCATCTGGATGGATCTTTGGTTAATTACGCTTTAGAACATGATATTGATGAAATTGTTGTTGCTAATGACGAACGTCGTAATAACCTACCGGTAGATGAGCTATTTGCTTGTAAGATACGCGGCATAGAAATCACTGAAATTTTAGATTTCATAGAGCGTGAAACAGGACAAATTGCGGTTAACCTTATTTATCCTAGTTGGGTAATATATTCTAATGGTTTTGCTTCTAATAACCATTTACGCAACAGCCTTGATTGGTTTTTTAATGCCATCATGGCTATTATACTATTGTTTTTAACTTGGCCAGTGATGTTAATTACCGCACTGCTAATTAAAGTAACAGAAGGCATTAATGCACCAATATTTTACCGTCAAGAGCGTGTAGGTCTCGATGGTGAGCCTTTTGAGATAATTAAGTTTCGCAGTATGCGTTTAGATGCAGAAAAAAATGGCGCACAAATGGCCAGTGAAAATGATAATCGTATAACCAAAATAGGTCTTTACCTACGCAAGTACCGAATTGATGAATTACCGCAAATTTATAATGTGCTACATGGTGACATGGGGTTTGTTGGCCCTAGACCTGAACGACCTACCTTTGTACAACAGCTGATCAAAAACATCCCTTATTACAATGAACGTCATAATGTTAAACCAGGATTAACTGGCTGGGCTCAGTTAAAATATCCTTATGGTGCTACGGAAAATGATTCATTAGAAAAATTAAAGTATGACTTGTATTACATTAAACATCGTAGTTTTTTACTTGATTTGTTAATTTTAATTAGGACGGTAGAAATCGTGTTATTTGGTAAGGGACGTTAGAAATAATGCAGCAAGAAAATCTAACGAAGAGTCATAGTGCGACTAACAAACAAGTGATGACAGTTGATGTTGAAGATTATTTTCACGTTTCTGCTTTTGAAAAAAACATTAATAAATCAGATTGGAAAAATTTAGAGTTACGAGTAGAAGAAAACACCTATCGTTTGTTAGCACTTTTTGCGGAAAAAGAAGCAAAATGCACTTTCTTTACCTTAGGCTGGGTTGCTGAACGCTGTCCAAACCTTATTAAGGCTATTGTCGAACAAGGTCATGAGTTAGCAAGCCATGGTTATGCGCACCAACGAGCAACGCTTATGACCCCAGAGCAATTTCGTGAAGATGTTAGCAAGAGCAAAATATTGCTAGAAGACGCTGCTGGACAAGCCATTATTGGTTATCGTGCACCAAGTTTTTCTTTTAATGATAGTAATACTTGGGTTTATCAAGAATTAGCTGAATTAGGCTTTGAATATAGCTCAAGTACTTATCCTATAGAGCATGATCTTTATGGGGTACCTAATTGGCCGCGTTTTAAATACCAACGTTCAGAGGGTATTATAGAAATACCTGTGCCAACTATACGTAAAGGTGATAAAAATACAGGCATTGGTGGTGGCGGCTATTTTCGGCTTTATCCTTATTGGTTATCTAAAAGACGTATTGACCGTTATTTAGCTTGTGAAAAACAGCCCTACAGCTTTTATTTTCACCCGTGGGAAATAGACCCAGAGCAGCCAAAAATATCAGGTGCGTCATTGAAATCGAAACTACGCCATTATGTGAACTTAGCGAAAATGGAAAATAAAGTAGGGCGCTTATTAGATGATTATCAATGGGATACAATGAAGAGTGTTTACTTAGGAAAGTAATGACGAATTCGAATAAGTAACGCGCGTTATCGCATATGATACGTATTGTGAACTAACTTAAAAGAGAATGGATACTTGAATACAGCCATCAATAATAACGCTCAGGCCGATGTAGATACCTGCAGTGAGATAAAACAACTTAACCCAGATGATTTTCTATTATGGGATGACTATGTAAAAAAACACAGTCAAGGTAGTTTTTTTCATTTAAGTGGTTGGCAGCAAGTTATTGAAAAAAGTTTTCATCATGATTGTTATTTTTTATTTTCACGTGATGTCAGTGGCGATAAACAAGGTGAAATTAATGGTGTTTTACCTTTAGTTGAAGTGAAAAGTAAACTTTTTGGCCATGCGCTTATTTCAACTCCCTTTTGTGTATACGGTGGTGTAATTGCAGATTCAAGTAGTATTGCTCGTCAATTAGAGCAAGAAGCGTGTAAGCTAGCAGAGAAGTTATCTGTCGATTATTTAGAATTACGCTATCAAGAAAAACAAGAGTCAAGTTTATTACTTAAGCAAGCCCACAGTGCTTTTGGTTTTGAGTTAGCGGATAATAATGACGCTATACTGGCTAGCATAAAGAAAAAACAGCGAGCGGTAATTCGCCATTCATTGAAAAATGAATTGGACTTTACGCTGGCGACAGGTAAAAGCAATTTAGCCGACTTCTATCAATTATTATCAACCAGTTATCGTAATTTAGGCACCCCTATTTTTACTAAAAACTATTTCGACAACTTAATCGATGTTTTTGGCGATAATATTGATATCGCTGTCATTAAAGATAAAAATCAGCAACTTTCTAGTGCGGTAATGAATTTTTACTTCAATGAAAAAGTATTACCTTATTATGGTGGTGGTAACGACAGTGCCCGCGGTCTTAAAAGTGCCGATTACATGTACTATCAAGTGATGTGTAATGCCAGTGAAAAGGGTTATCGTTGGTATGATTTTGGCCGAAGTAAAAATGATAGTGGCCCTTATAAATATAAGAAAAACTGGGGCATGGAGCCTAAATCATTATATTATTATTATCACTTAGTTAATGCTGATGAATTACCTAACCTTAGTCCGAACAACCCTAAATACAAGCTATTTATTCAACTGTGGCAAAAATTACCGTTAAAAATAAGCCAGTTTATCGGCCCATTTTTATCTAAGTATTTAGGTTAGTATTATGACTAGGTTAGATGAAAAACAATTAACTAAAGTAGTAGTTGAAGTAAAAACTAAAGAGCCATTACTGTTCTTATGTCATCGCATTCCCTTTCCGCCGAATAAAGGTGATAAAATTCGTTCGTTTAATCTTTTGAAAAAATTGAGTGAGAATTATGACATCCATTTAGGTTGTTTTATTGACGATGCGTTTGATAAACAATACGTGGCAACACTTGATAAATATTGTGCTTCTGTATATCACTTAGATCAACATAAGACACTTGCAAAAATCAAAGGGTTAACAGGGTTTCTATCCAATAAACCTATTACCTTACCGTATTATTTTGATAAACGGATGCAGCAATGGACTAACCGAGTTATTACTCAGCAGAACATTAATAAAGTATTTGTTTATAGTTCATCAATGGCGCAATACGTTCAAGCGGGTAAATTTTCATCACTGGAACGTGTTATTGATTTTGTTGATATTGATTCAGATAAATGGCGTCAATATGCGATGAAAAAAAGTGGTGTCGCTAAATGGTTTTTTAATCGTGAATATCGATTGTTAGCACAAGTTGAACGTGATATTTGTGCTGAGTTTGATCATAGCTTGTTTGTTTCTCCTGATGAGGCGCAATTATTTCGTCAGAGACAGCCCTTAGAGCAACAGAGTAAAGTACACGGTTTATTAAATGGTGTAGACGTTAACTTTTTTGATCCTCAAGCATCATTTGAGCAAGAGTCTCTTGTGCCTAATCAGTCATTTATCTCCTTTACTGGCGCAATGGATTATTGGGCCAATGTTGATGCGGTATTATGGTTTGCTGAAAATGTTTGGCCATTGATCTTAGCAGAACAACCTGAAGCCATCTTTTGTATTGTTGGTGGCAATCCAAACAGTGATGTTATCGCTCTGTCAAAAGTGCAAGGTATTGTGATTACAGGGCGAGTGCATGATGTTCGACCTTTTATCAATCAAGCGCAATGTGTTGTCGCGCCATTACAAATAGCACGCGGTATTCAAAATAAAGTACTGGAAGCGATGTCGTTAAATAAGGCAATAGTAGTGACACCTATGGCGATGGAAGGTATTAATGCTGAGCAATCTGATGGGGTAATAATTACAGATGATAAAAGTTTTTACGCACAAGCCTGCTTAGCACTGTTAAATAAACAGCCAAAGTCACTAACTAATAGAGAATGGATTTTAGAAAGTTTTACTTGGCAGCAAACTTTACAGCCATTAATGAATTATTTTTTAGGTAAGGAAAGTAATTCATGAAGATAACTGAGTATCGATTTCTGGCGATTTTTTCATTACTTGCTCTTGCTTGGGTACTTGTTTATCAAGATGCCTTGGTGGGAATGAAAGCAATATGGTCAAGGTCGGATACTTTTGCCCATGGCTACTTTATTTTACCTATTAGCTTATGGCTATTATGGCAAGATAAAGAAAACTTGCTGAAAAGTAATGTACAAGCTAGTTGGTTGCCTTTGCCTTTATTGGTGGTTTCCTTGTTTGTTGGTTTATTTGCTTATGCTGCAGATATTAATGTATTGAGCCAATTATCTGCGGTTACTTCACTCATTTTTTTAGTGTGGGCCTTGGTAGGTAACCGGCTTGCATGGCGTTATAAATTTCCTTTAGCGTATTTGTTGTTTGCAGTACCTATGGGGGAAAACCTTATTCCATGGCTGCAAGATGTAACGGCATGGTTTACAGTGTTTTTCTTAAAGCTAAATGGCATACCAGTTTATGCTGATGGCCTGTATATCCAAATACCAACAGGTATGTTTGAAGTAGCAGTTGCCTGCTCAGGTATTCGCTATTTGATTGCTTCTGCGGCTGTTGGCGCTTTATATGGTTACTTAACCTATCAAAAACTATATAAACAAATTATCTTTTTTGTTTTTGCCTTGTGTTTACCTATATTAGCCAATGGCCTACGAGCTTATGGCATAGTGGCTATTGCCTACTATTCTGATATGGAATATGCCACTGGCGCCGACCATTTGATATATGGCTGGCTATTTTTTGGTTTAGTCATCATGTTAATGTTTTGGGTTGGCGGCTTTTTTTCCGATAAGTCGGATGACACTAATAGTGAAAGTGAAACGCGCTCATTGAGTAGTCAAGCTTCTTTATTTAATTATCTAGTGCCAGGGTTTGTTTTTTGTACGTTTGCGATTACATTGTATTTATATCAAGCCATTCCCTTTGTTCATATAATCGAAAAGCCTCTCAGTAATGAAACTAAGATAAATTCATCTTGGGGTATTAAATTTACCGACACACTTGAGAAGTCTCAATATATAAATGAAAAAGGCGTAGAAATTTTTCATGCTATTTATGCGAATAAACAAAGCCGTGGTGAAATGATTTCATCGAAAAATTTCATGCATGAGTATGACAGATGGAGCGTTATAGCTACTAAAGAATTGGTCTTAAAAAATAGACCTGTCATGTTAGTACATTTACATAATAAAAACGGGGTGTCTAGGAGCTATTTGTATCAATTTAAAGTAGGTGAACTTTACACAGTGAATGAAAATAAAGCTAAGTTAAGACAAGCTTGGAATAGTCTATCGCGCCAATCAGATGTCAGTGAAGTTAGAGCTATTTCAATAGAAGTAAATGAGAGTCTTGATATAGTAGAACGAAAATTATTAGAGTCTTTTGACAACATTTACCTTATTGAAAACAAGGTTGGTATGAAAAATGAAAAATAAAATAGCAGTATATACGGGCAGTTTAGATTATAGCGTAGCCAAAGGTATACTCGCTATTATTAGGCATAATAAAAATGTTGAAATCATGGTTTTTGTAAACCACCGTCAAACGCCACTCAAGAAAAAATTAGTACTGCAATGGAGAAACTTAAAAAAGAATGGTATTTACAGATTGTTTGAAGTCTCATCTATAGTCTTCAGGTCAATATATTCCAAAATGATAACTCGAGATTATAATAAGTTTGGCTGTGATGTTGTGACGGACTACATTAGGGAAATACAAAAGCATGAATTAGTCACTATTTGTGATGTATATAATATTAACTCTAGGGATTCAGTAAAAATAATTTCAGATTTTTCTCCATGTATAGGTGTTTCCTTAGCTGCGCCAATTCTTAAGGCACAAATACTTGATATAGCTAAAAAAGGTAATTTAAATCTACATAAAGGAAAACTCCCCTCGTATAGAGGTATGCCTCCTGCGTATTGGGAGGTAAAGAATGGGGAAAAATATGTTGGTTGTAGTATTCACCTTATAAGTGAGTTACTTGACGAAGGGGATATACTTTTAGAGGAAGAGGTAAAAATAGAGCAGTGGTCAACTCCAAAAGGATTACAAGTTCAATTAGATGAGTTAGGTATCACTATGATGGCTAGTGCTTGCGAGCAGCTTCTTACTGGTGAACTTAATACAAGAAAGCAAGAGGGGCTTGCAATTACTTATACCAAGCCGACGATAAAAGAAAATCAATATTTAATAAGTAAAATATCAAAAATAGACAGTAATCCTATTATTAAAAGGTTTATCAAATATTGTGTTTTGGCCCTATTTAACAATATTTATGCGCCAATTAGGGCGCATATTAAAGGTACTCTAGGAAAACAGGATATTATTATATTACTCTATCATAGGGTTAATGACTTTCAGAGAGACTCGTTAACTGTAGGAGTAGAGCAATTTTCAGAACACATGAGCTATATTGGAGAGCGGTTTCCTGTAGCCTCACTAAAATCTTTAATTGAAGGGAAGGTTTCTCGCTTCGAAAAAAAGCCAATTATTATCGTATCATTTGATGATGGTTATTTAGATAATTATCAAAATGCTTATCCGATTTGCCTACGTAATAAAATACCCTGTTCCTTTTTTGTATCAACCGATATGATTGAAACGGGCAAGCCATTCCCACATGATAACCAGCTTGATATAAAATTACGCAATATGTGTTGGGATCAATTAATTGAAATGAAAGCGACGGGAATGTATATAGGATCACACACTTGCAAGCATATAAATTGTGCTATCACTGAGGATGTAGAGTTAATTAGAGAGTTTAAAACCTCCTTAGAATCTCTACACTCTATGTTAGGAAGTGATATCGCGATATTAGCATACCCGTTTGGTGGGCAAGAGCATTTTAATCAAAAGGCTAAAGAACTGGCGATAAATGTTGGTTATAACTCTATTTTGTCTGCATATGGCGGGATAAATAGCGAAGTTGATGTATATGATTTGAAACGAGGCGGCGTAGACTGGATGTTTAATCATACTGCATTTAAAGCCAAGTTGCTCGGTTGGGGCAATAAGTGACTGAAGTATTACGAAGATATAAAGCTGTTCACCTTATTGATAGATTGACTATTGGGGGGTTGGAAAGAGTAATAGCTAACTTTATTAGTAGCACTAAAGGTAGTGAATTCGAAAATATTATTATATCGATACGAAAAGTTGATCAAACGACAAATATTATGCCTAGTGATATTCAAATTTTTACCCTAAATAAGAAAGAGGGGCATGACTTATTAAGTCATGCGAGATTATGGAAATTGTTAAAGACAATTCAACCAAATATTATCCATACCTACAACCTATCAGCTATTGAATACCACCCCATTTCATGGCTTGCTGGTGTTAAAGGGCATATTCATGCTGAGCATGGTCGTGATATTGGTGATCCGGAAGGTTTGAATAGAAAGCATAATTTCTTACGTAAACTAATGTCATGCTTTATTCATAGATATATTAGTGTTAGTGAAGACCTATATCAATGGCTAATCAATACCGTTGATATATCAGAAAAAAAAGCTTTATTGATTCAAAATGGCATTAATACCGAGATTTTTAATGTGCCGAAAACGACGAGTAAGCAATTACGCTTTGTTATTGTCGCGCGCATCAGTCCGGTAAAAGATCACCAAAACTTATTAAAAGCTTTTACCTTGTTAAAAAAACAATTGCCAGTAGAGAACATGCCACAACTTACAATTGTCGGTGATGGTGATCAACGTGAACAGTTAGAGCAATACTGCCAAGAGCATGCTTTAAGTACCGTAGAGTTTCTCGGTGCTCGTGATGATATAGAACAGATACTATCGGAAACAGATGTTTTCGTTTTATCCTCTATTGCAGAAGGTATCCCGATGACTATTTTAGAGGCGATGTCTGCAAAAACACCCATAGTGGCAACTCGCGTTGGCGGTATTCCAGAAGTGGTCGAAGATGGCAAAGAGGGATTTTTAGTGGATAAAAGTAATGCGCTAGCCTTAGCGCAAGGCTTACTTAACTATATTAATCAACCCGAACTCATCCTTGAGCATGGTGAAAATGCACGAGCGAAAGTATTGCAAAAATTTAATGAAAAACATATGGTGCAAGCTTACTTAGAGCAATATAAAGCACTAGTTAAAGGATAATATTAAAATGTGCGGTATAACAGGTTTTATACATTTTGCAGACGCTAATGTAGCGGAAAGTACAACTGAAAAGTCAGCCAATGACTCTGCAGTAGATAAAAAACTATTGGCGCAAATGAATCAGGCACAATTTCACCGTGGCCCAGATGAAGGCGGCGAATACCTTGATGAGCATGTTGCTTTAGGCCATAGACGTTTATCAATCATTGATTTATCGTCAGGCCAGCAGCCAATGACAAGTGACGATGGCGACTATGTACTGATTTTTAATGGTGAAGTATACAACTTCAAAGAAACACGCGTTGAATTAGAAAAGTTAGGTCATACTTTTCATAACCATAGTGATACCGAAGTTATTTTACATGCTTATATGCAGTGGGGTCAGGCTTGTGTTGATAAGTTTCAAGGTATGTTTACTTTTGCACTATGGCATCAATCCAAACAGCACTTATTTATTGCCCGTGATCGACTGGGTATCAAACCATTATTCTATACCATAATTGACGGCAGCCTTTATTTTGCTTCAGAGTTGAAAAGCATTACGTTACTGCCAGGGTTAAGTAAAAAAATAGATGTAAAAGCTATCGAACAATACTTTGCTTTAGGTTATGCCGCTGAGCCACATACTATTTATCAAGAAGTTGCTAAATTGCCTCCAGGTAATACGTTAAGCATTACTGTTGGTGATAAAGCGCCTAAAATTGAACAATATTGGGATGTTAGTTACGCACAGCAAGTTGAAATGGCCGAAGAAGACTACCTTGAAACAATGGTAGAGCAATTTAAAACCGCTGTTGATAGTCATATGAATGCAGATGTTCCATTAGGCTCATTTTTATCTGGTGGCGTAGATTCAAGCGCCGTTGTTGCCATGATGTCGCAGCTCTCTAAAGAAAAATTAGCAGCATCTTCATTAGATAATGGCTCAAATAAAGCCGTTACCACATGTTCTATTGGCTTTGATGTAAAAGATTATAACGAAACAGACTTTGCTCGAATGGTAGCAAAAGATTACAAAACTGATCATCACGAGCAAATAGTAGCCAGTGATGATTTTGAGTTAGTAGACATTTTAGCGGGTTTATACGATGAACCTTATGCAGACAGCTCTGCTATGCCAACGTATCGCGTATGTCAATTAGCGCGTGAACAAGTAACCGTCTGTTTATCAGGCGATGGAGCTGATGAGTTATTGGCAGGTTACCGTCGTTACGGCTTAATGATGAACGAAGAGAAAGTACGTTCAATATTACCTTACGCTGTTCGAAAACCAATATTTGGTATGCTTGGTAAGCTCTACCCCAAGCTTGATTGGGCACCACAATTTTTACGTGCGAAAACAACCTTTCAATCTTTAGCAATGGATACCGCAGAGGGGTACTTCCATGGTGTTTCTTTGTTAAATGATGCGCAACGTAAAGCATTATTTTCTGATAGTTTATATCAAGAACTTAAAGGTTACACAGCACTTGAAGTATTTAGAGAGCACGAGAAAAATTTTGATGGCAATGACCCGTTATCGCTTATTCAATACTTAGATATTAAAACCTACCTCGTTGGTGATATTTTAACTAAAGTAGATCGTGCAAGCATGGCGCATAGCTTAGAGGTGCGTGTGCCTTTTCTCGATCATAAATTTGTTGAATGGACGGCGAAAATACCGACCGCATTAAAAATTAAAAATGGCTGTGGTAAATATATTTTGAAAAAAGCGATGGAACCGCATCTTCCACACGATGTACTTTACCGCAAGAAAATGGGCTTTCGCGTACCACTATCTGAATGGTTTAGAGGCCCATTAAAGCACACATTACGTGATGCATTACTAAGTGAACAAATGAAAAATAGTGGCTTATTTAACATGAAAACGGTTGAAAAGTGGTTAGATGACCATCAATCAGGTCGTAAAGAATATAGTGCACCGCTCTGGACTCTGTTAATGTTTGCCAAATTTTACCAGCAAGCTGAAGAAGCGTAGAGGGTTTGAAAATTATGAAAATTTTACATGTATTTGATCATTCAATTCCGCTACACAGTGGTTATACTTTTAGAAGTCGCTCAATAATAAAGCAACAACATGCATTAGGTATTGAAACATGTCATGTTACTAGCCCAAAGCATGGCAATGTCCAAGCAGAAATAGAAGAGGTAGATGGGCTTAAGTTTTATCGAAGTGCACCTACTTCAGGTTTAATGTCAAAACTACCCGTGTTAAACCAAATGGCCAATATTGCTCCAATGGTTAAAAAAATTTTAGAGGTTATTAAAATTGAAAAACCTGATGTTATTCATGCGCACTCTCCCGCACTAAATGGCTTAGCGGCTTTAAAGGCTGGTCGAAAGTCAGGCTTACCCGTTGTGTATGAAATTCGTGCTTTTTGGGAAGATGCTGCGGTTGATCATGGTACGTGTAAAGAAGGTGACTTGCGTTATCGCTTAACACGGAAAATGGAAACACATGTTGTTAAAAATGCCAGCGCCGTAACAACTATTTGTGAAGGTTTGCGTAATGATCTTATCAGTAGAGGTTTTGAAAAAAGTAAGTTTACTATTATTGCTAATGCGGTAAATATTGAGCAATTTGATGTTATTACACAACAAGATAAAGCCAATAATTCTGAATTAGCTGAAACATTAAAATTAAGCGATTGTGATGTATTAGGCTTCTTAGGCTCTTTTTATGCTTACGAAGGTCTAGATCTTGCCATCGCTGCCATGCCAGCAGTATTAGCTAAAAACCCTAAAGCGCGCCTATTACTTGTAGGAGGTGGCCCGCAAGAACAAAACTTGAAACAACAAGTCATCTTATTAGGCTTAGAAGGTAAGGTTATATTCACTGGACGTGTCCCTCATAGCGAAGTGGGAAAATATTATAGCTTGGTCGATTTATTAGTTTATCCGCGCAAAGCGATGCGTTTAACTGATTTAGTGACACCATTAAAGCCGTTAGAAGCGATGGCACAAGGAAAGCCAGTAATAGCTTCAGACGTAGGAGGGCATAAAGAACTAATTACTGATAATAAGACTGGATTCTTATTTAAAGCGGGAGATAGTGCTGAACTGGCTGAACGTTTAGTTGATTTATTGGCCGATGAAGATAAATTGAATAGTGTGCTTTCAAATGGGCGCGACTATGTTGAAAATGTTCGAAACTGGCGAAACAGTGTGAGTAACTACTTACCACTCTACAAAAAACTGATTGAAAAGTAACTGATATGAGCCGCTTTAAAAAAGTAACGATTGTCGGGCCATTAGCTCCCCCTGCTGGAGGTATGGCAAACCAAACCAAAAAATTGGCCGAGTTTTTACGGTCGGAAAACATCACTGTAGACGTTATTAGAACTAATCCAGATTATAAACCTACTTTTATTGGAAAATTACCCATGATTAGGGCTCTGTTTCGTTTAGTGAGTTACAAGCTAACGTTAATACAGCGTTTAAAAAATACAGATGTCATCCATATCATGGCAAATTCAGGTTGGTCTTGGCATTTATTTGCAGCCCCTGCTATTGTCCTTGGCCGTTTTTATAATAAACCCGTGATTGTAAATTACCGGGGTGGTTACGCGGCGGACTTTTTTAGCAAGTCTTGGTTTTGGGTAAATTTAACTTTAAAAAGAGCACAGAACATTGTTGTGCCTTCAATTTTTTTACATGAAGTTTTTGATGATTTTGGTAAAACATCAGTTGTTATTCCCAACGTTTTAGATAAAGATATTTTTTTTCAAGAGCATAGAAAAAAAACGGATAATGCACCTCACCTTATCGTAACGCGAAATTTAGAAGCAATTTACGATGTTGCTACAACTGTTAAGGCTTTTGCTTTAGTTATAAAAGAGTTCCCAAAGGCGCGTCTATCAATTGCTGGTACTGGTCCTGAAAAGCAAGCACTAACAAAGCTTATTACTGAATTAGAGCTCAATGAAAGTATCTATTTTACTGGGCGCTTAGGTGCTGAAGAAATGGCTAAACTATATCAACAGGCTGATATAATGCTTAATGCCAGTACTGTCGATAATACCCCAAATTCAATCATAGAGGCACTCGCGTGTGGTACCCCCGTTGTTTCTACTAATGCTGGCGGTATCCCAAAATTAGTGAAACATCAGCATGATGCTCTGCTAGTGAATATAGCTGATCATCAAGCAATGGCCGTATCGGCAGTAGAAATACTCAAAAACCCTACGCTACAGCAGAGCTTGGTTGATAATGGTTTACAGACAATTAAGAAGTTTTATTGGTCAAATGTTTGGCTTAAGTTAAAAGCTTGTTATGATGAATCGCTTGTTATTAATCGAAAAAATAATCGCTAAAATAAACAGTAAAAGGTCACAACATAACATGACAGGGATTTACACGGCGCTAGTATCTAGATTACTTTTTCCACTGCACGAACGTTTGAAAAAACACGATACTGTTGCGATTAAAACAGAGCTTGAAAAAAGCCAATGGCTACTGAAAGATGAAATCATGCAGGCACAAAATGAGCGCTTGCAGCAGTTCATTGCGATGACATTAGAAAACGTGCCTTATTATCAAACACTTTTCAATAAACTAGGGTTATCTTCTTCGGATATCAGTTCTGTTGACGACTTACATAAGCTGCCTTTTCTAGATAAAAATACCATACGTGAAAACTACGCTGAATTAAGCTCTAGCCAAGCGGGTGTGGTCAGTTCATTTACCACAGGTGGCTCAAGCGGAACTCCACTGACTTTTTTATTGGGTAATGAACGTGTTAGCCATGACGTTGCTGAAAAATGGCGGGCAACCCGATGGTGGGGAGTAGACATTGGCGATAAAGAAATAGTTGCCTGGGGATCACCTATAGAATTAGGTGCACAAGATAAAGTACGTATTCTGAGAGATAAACTTTTTAGATCGACTTTAATTCCAGCTTTTGACATGGATGAAAGTAAGTTGCTTGGGTTTATTAAGCAAATTCAGCATATTAAACCAGCGATGCTCTTTGGTTATCCATCAGTATTTAGTTTGCTTGCTAAATTGGCTCTTGCCAAACAGATTGATTTAACGCAACTAGGTATTAAAGTCGTTTTTGTTACCTCTGAACGTTTATACCCTTATCAACGAGAAATTATTGAAAAGGCTTTTGGTGCGCCTGTTGCTAACGGTTATGGTAGCCGAGATGCTGGATTTATCGCGCATCAATGTCCAAGTGGCAGTATGCATATATCAGCAGAAGATTTGATCGTTGAGATAGTGGATAATAATGGCAAAGTGGTTGTTGATGGTGAAAAGGGGGAGATAGTGGTTACGCATATGGCTACGTCTGATTTTCCTTTTATCCGTTACCGTACTGGAGATATTGCCGCATTAGATACAAGCACATGCGCTTGTGGTCGTGGTTTACCTGTGTTGAAAGATATAGAAGGGCGAACAACGGATTTTGTTGTTGCCGCTAATGGCACCATAATGCATGGCTTAGCGTTAATTTATATCCTACGCGAATTAGATGGCATTGAAGAATTCAAGATTATTCAAGAAAGCAAATTACACACAATAGTGCAAATAGTACCGAGTGAAAATAGGGAATTATCATCGGAATTACAAAACAAGATTATTACTGGCTTTAAGGCTCGTTTAGGTGATGAAGTGATGATTGAGCTTGAAATTATTAAAGAAATAGCGGCAGAAAAGTCAGGTAAATTTCGTTATGTTATTTCAAAAGTGAGTTAATAAAATTAAATATGATTGATAATTTAGCCATGCTGGCATGTAACCTTGGTATATTTTATGCGGTTTTTCAGCTGATAAAGCTTGAAAAGAAAGAAAAAGACAGCAGTCAAAAAAAAGATAATCATAATGGTTGATATTTTTGTCTTTTTCATTTTTTTATTTTTTATTTTCTTTGGTTTTACTCGGCCATATGTGGCTTTTTGTGGTTACATATGGGTTGATGTATTTAACCCACAAAAATTATCTTATGGGTTTTTATCGACCATGCCAATGTCTCTTTCTATGGCTGTTCTTTGTCTATTAAGTGTCTTTTTAAACAGTAAAAAATTGAGTAAACCCCAAGATTTCAAAATAATAGCTTTACTATTTATCTTTGTTATCTGGATAACTATAACAACATATTTTTCATATTTTCCTATATTTGCTTGGTTTAAGTGGGATGTAGCGGTCAAGATAATCTTTATGACAGTGTTGTTTTGCTTTGTAGTAAATAAAAAAGAGCAGTTAGAGCTTTGTTTGGTTGTTTTTGCTCTTTCTGCTTGTTATTACATATCTACCGCAGGTGCAAAAACCCTTGTAGGGGGAGGGGGATATGGAAATCAGTTAATTACAGGGGCAAGTAACACGGGTATTTCAGAAAGCTCTACTTTAGCTATGATTGCCGTGATGTTGATACCCGTTATTATTTTCCTTAAAAAACAGACCTTGTTGTTTGTCCCCCTAAGGGGCAGTAAAATAATTTGGGGGGTGCCACTAATGTTAATATTAGCATGTGTCGTTGGTACTCAAGCTAGAACTGGTTTTGTCGCTTTATTGGTTTATGTGACAATAAAGATCATGACTTCTGCAAATAAAGCAAGAAATTTAATTCTACTAAGCTTGGTTGCTATTACCGCTTATTCATTTGTACTATCTGATGACTGGAAAGATCGAATGGGTACAATTAATTCTGCTTCGTCAGAGTCATCTGCAGCAGGTCGAATGTTAGTGTGGCAGTGGACATTTGATTTTGCGAAGAGCCACCCTGTCGGAGGTGGTTTCAATGCTTTTATGGCTAATGCAGGCCTTTGGCAAAGTTATTCTGATGTACCAATTGAGGGAGGGGGTAAAGCAAAGGCTTTTCACAGTATTTATTTCGAAGTAATGGGGGAGCATGGTTTTTTTGGCTTGTTTATTTTCTTATCTATTATCTTATTAGCTTGGTTAAGTAATAGGCAGGTCATCAAGAGAACTGCGAGCTCAGAAGAAAGGGTATGGGTATACAATTGTGGGATAATGCTAAATCATAGTCTAATTATATTTTGCATTTCTGGCGCTTTCATTGGTGTCGCATTTCAACCTTTCCTTTATTACCTTGTAGCCTTCACGATAATTTTAAAAAAAATAGAGTGTAATGAAAATGCATAACTTACATCACTTAACAGGTATACGCGGGTTAGCTGCTTTTATTGTAGTTTTTTATCATATAGAGGCTTATATAGCGCCTTACTTCAATCAAAAACTATTTACTATTATTCAGCATGGTTATTTAGCAGTAGACTTTTTTTTTATTCTCAGTGGTTTTGTTATTGCATTTAATTACTTTGACAGGTTAGTGATACCTAACAAAACAAAAATATATCACTTTTACCTTAAAAGAGTTGCAAGAATATATCCCCTGCATTTGTTACTATTGTTAGCTTATTTATCAGTTCCTATTGTATATATTTTTTTTGGAAAAGACTTATCTACAATATCAGGTGGAAATAAGTTTTCTATTGATGGGTTTGTATTTTCTCTATTTCTTATGCAATCATGGGGTATTGTCGAAAATCTGACTTGGAATGTACCCTCTTGGTCTATTAGTACAGAAATGATGGCGTATTTACTATTTCCTCTCATGGTGACCTTATTAACATATATTTGTAAAAAATGGCACGCCCTTGGGGCTGTTTCAGCTTTACTTATAGCTTGCTTTATTATTATCTTTATCTTTAAGGGAACGGCAAGTATAGGTGATAACATACAAGCTCTAGGTGTACTGAGGTGTGTACTTGAATTTTTTTGTGGTGTTTGTGTTTGGTCTTTGACAAAGTGTCAGTGGAAAAATTTCTACGGTATAGTCATGTTTTATGGTGGAATAATAGTTTTTTCTCTTTTAATGACCACTACCATTGACGATTATTATTTTGTACCACTTACCATGAGCATGGTCATCCTCGGTAGTGTTATTCATAAAAGTCCAATTAATAATTTTTTTGGCAATAGAAGTCTCATTTGGCTTGGAAACATATCTTACTCTGTTTATTTAAGCCATTATTTCATACGAGACTGGTTTAAGTTATTATTTCTAGATACAAATGAGGCAAGTATTCTCTGGATTGTTAGTTACGTTGTTTCAGTGTTAATCATTTCTCATTTTTTATACACTTACTATGAGATGGCAGCAAAAAATAAAGTTCTTGGTGTATTTCATGACTTAGGGCCAAGAAGGCTAGTAACGAAAAGCAGTGAAAAATAAAATAATAGGTATATATGTTTAGTTGGATGATACGCACTATTGCTAGTCGTTTAAGTTACAGTGGAAAAGCTTCAAAGCTGAGTATTCTTACTTATCATAGGGTGAGTGAGTTTTATGATGAGAAAAACCCCAAGACTATTCATTTGTCATTGTTTAAATTGCAAATGAAATGGTTGAAAAAACACTTTGTCGTCTTACCCTTACCAGAAGCACTTGATTTGCAGCAAAAGAATGCCCTTCCTCGTAGAGCTGTTTGCATTACTATTGATGATGGTTATAGGGATAGTTATGAGCTTATATTTAAAACCCTACAAGAAGAAAAAATTAAGGCGACTTTTTTTATAAGTACACAGGGTATTATTGATGGGGGTCTATGGGATGCAGAGGTTTATTCCGCGATTTTTGATGCGCCAAAGGCGGTTACGGAAGTAAAGTGTGGGGGCAAGCTTTTTGATTTAAGTTGTTTTGAACAGCGTGTTAATGCGAGGTATTTACTGACAGAATACACCAAGTATCTATCGCTATCGGAACGGAAAAAAAAGATAGAGGAGCTGAAAAGGCAAACAGTTAGTTCTTCAATCGAGGAGTATTTCTTGACTATAGAACAGATAAAAGAAATGCATGCGGCGGGAATGACCATTGGTGCTCATACTGAAAACCATCCAATTTTGACGAAAGAAAGTGACAAAGTTGCTTGGCAAGAAATAAAGCAAAGTAAAGAGTTACTTGAAGCCATAATTGACGCTCCTGTAGAGTATTTTGCATACCCAAATGGTAAATTAGCAGAAGACTTTAATGAAAAACATATGAATATGGTTGAAGATTCAGGTTTTAAAGCTGCACTATCTACTGACTGGGGCGTACTCGTTGACCTGTCACTAGATAGATTTAAAATCAAGCGCTTTACTCCATGGGATGAAAAAGAGTTGCACTTTATTTTACGGTTAGCGCTGAATTATCGCACCCATTAATTTAGTATTATGAATGAAGACACCAAGCTTACTCATTCTAATAGTCCCTTTATACTTCTACCTACTAATCATAAATTAGCTTTTAGCTGTACTTGACTATAATTACTTTTAAGGAAAAAGTATTGTCAACGGGGCTATGCAATGAAAGCACTTATCGTATTGGAATTTAATGAGCTATGTGAGCCGCTTATAAATCAATGGATTGATGAAGGTGAACTGCCTAATTTCCAAAGAATTAGATCCCAAGCTCAATTATATAAAACCGTTGCAGATGCCGCTCCGCCAGCATTAGAACCATGGATACAATGGTATAGCATGCATACAGGCCTTTCTTATGCGGAGCATCATGTTTTTAATTTAACTGAAGGGCAAAAGCAAATTCACTCTGATATCTGGAGTGAGTTGCAACACCAAGGCTTAACCACTTTTAATTGTGGAAGTATGAATGCTAAAGCTAATTGTTCAAATGGCTCTATTTATATCCCTGATCCCTGGTGCACCGAAACTAAACCTTATCCTGAGTCAATTCGGCCCTACTTTGATTTTGTAAGTGAGCAGGTTCAAAATCAGTCCGCTAGAAACAGTTTGCTCTCCAAGTTCAATATAACGTCAAAATTTTTATTTTACATGATAAAGCATGGCTTATCATTGCAGACAGTGACTAAGGTTTGCTCCCAGCTAGCATTAGAAAAAGTATCGAGTCATGACCTGTATTGGAAAAGGGCTTTTATTTTAGATTGGCTGCAATTAGACTTATTTGAGTCATTGTATAAAGACTATCATCCAGATTTTTCGACATTTTTTTTAAATAGTACTGCCCATATACAACACAGTTTCTGGTGCTTTATGGAACCTGATAAATTTGATATCAGTATAAAGAGTAAAGAATATAAGGAGCATAAGGATGCGGTACTAATGGCATATAGAAACATGGATACCCTTATTGGGAGGTTTTTTGATCTAATTGGTAGTGACGCTACACTTGCTTTAGCAACGGGTTTAAGTCAACAGGCATTCGTTAAAAATGGGGATTACCAAGTTTATTACCGATTGAAGGATGTTGATTCATTTGTACAATCTTTGGGTTTTAAGGATTTTAATATTTCACCCATCATGACTCATCAGTATATATTTAAAGCATACAATAAAAAGGATAATAGTGATTTTTGCTCTATGCTTGACCATCTTGTTTTAATGGATGGTACAAAAATCTTTGATTATAATATTACTCCTAGCGGTGCAGTATGTTTTGGTACATATCTAACAAGAGTTGTAAAAGATGAAGAGAAAATGGTCATTAATGAAATGCAGTTTAACTTCACTGAACTTTTGCATAGAATTCAAGAGGTAAAAAGTGGCTGCCACAATCCTAATGGTACCTTTTGGATTATGAATGATAAAGTACCAAAAAGGTGTTCAACATTAGCAATTACTGATGTTAATGGTATTATAAAAAGGCATTTTAATGTAGCGAACTGACTCTATTGAGGTATTCTCGCTAATAGCTTACACCATAGGGAATTTATGCTCTTTAGGCGATATTATTTCATAGCCTCAGGTATTGCAGCTCACCTTGCTACCCTGCTAATTTTTGTGTTGTTATTTAAACATTATGATCTGACTAGCCATCAAGTTTTTCATCGTTTGTTAGAAAAATTAGGGGTTAATTCTACATTTATCAATAGCAGTGTTTTAGCTAACAACTTTGAATACCCAATACAGTATAACTATCTCCCCACCTTAACTGATAATGCCCGAATTTTATTACAAACAAAGCAGTTTATTTCAGGAGAAATATCAGCGGCTGACTTTCCTTCACTGGAACTAACAAAATATCACCCTTGTCGCGAGCAGAGTTTATTAGCCTTAATGGCTTGTGGCCTAGTAACTAAAAATAAAAAAGTTTTGATGCAAGCTAAAAATCGCTCTCTAAATTTCCAGATAGTTTTACCCAATGCTTCGGGACACCATGCAAATGGCTGGCAGCTTGCTTTTGCATATGATGTATTAAAACATACAGTAGAATACTCCCCGGAAGAAAAAAAAAGCATTAATACCAAACTTAACTTAGCGCTTAAACACTACTTAATATTACTTAATAATAATGAAGCATCACTATGGCATGGGAGAACTACCTTATCGGCTCAGATGTGGATGACCCAACTCGCCCTAGACAATATTAATAAACAAGTTTTAAAAAATACAACAGCTCATTTCTACTCTATGGTTGATGCACTCTCAATGACAGAGGCTTGGCCAGAAGGTTATAACTATTGGATAAACTCAAGAGCCTTTTATGTCGTATTAGCTTTGTCAGCATACCTAAATGGCACAGAGGAAAATCTTTGGCACGAGAAAGTTTTTAAGTTGCTTGAAAGAATAGGTTATTGGCACATACAAGCTACGCGACCCGATTGGAAAATAGAGCCATTGGGAGATGAGGGGCCTAGAATTGATCTAAAAGATGAGAGCCGTCGAGTTATTGATATTATTGCTCAGGTCACCAAAAATCCAATTTTCTTTAAATACTCCAGAGACCTTGCAAAATTACATGGTGTGGAAAGCTACTATAGCTCATATCGTTGGGGCTGGTCATTATTCTACCCAGTTAAAATAACTAACGTCAAACCTACGCCATTACCTTTAATGGAAATTTTTGGCGAGCAATATTTTGGGCAAAGTTATATCCGCGAAAGTTGGCAAGACAACGCGACTTTTATAACCTTTAGAGCGGGTAACTCTTTCACTCATCATGGTCATTATGATAATGGCCATATATCATTATTTAAAGGCGCGCCTTTACTTGTAAACAGTAGTGTTCCAGGTAAGTATTATTCAGAAAATCGATTAAACTATAGTATTAGAACTATTGCTAAAAATAGCGTACTTGTTCAAAGAAAAAATGAAAAAGTTGCCATTGCATATAATAAAGATAATAACATTTCAGATGGTGGACAAAGAGTAACTTTGCCACTAGGCAGTGCGATAACCACTATAACGGATTGGTTTGAAAAAAATAATCAAACCCCTGTTTTAGCTGGTGGTCGTATTTTACTTACAGATAAGGGTGAGGATTATTCATATATTAAAGCGGATCTAACTAAAGCTTATAATAGTGATTGGTATGATGACAATGGCCAAGCAGGAAAGCTTGAATTAGTAGAGCGGGAATTACTGTATTTACGTGAGCAAGATATTTTACTAATCAAAGATACGGTTCATACGATAGGTAAAAACCAAGTAAAGGTTGTTTTTCATACAGTAAATAAGCCAGTTATTACTGATGAAAAGCTACTAAAAGGCCAACGTAATAATGGTATTTTGACGAGTCAAAGTAAGAGTATAAAAATACAAAATGATACGGCTTATCTGAATATTGAAATCATTTCAGATATAGAGGATGTTCGTTTAATTGGCGGTTCAGATTATAAATTTTATGTAGAGACTGATGGTGATGATAGCGTCCTAGACGGTAAAAACTTTTCTGGAGGATTAACTCCTCAGCAAATGGAGCAAGCGCCAAGCTGGCGAATAGAAATAAATGGTAAGCGTCGACCACAGCAAACATTTATTACAGTACTCAGGCCAAGCTTGCATCGTTATAGAGAAGAGAAGACGAATACAAAAATACTAAGTACAGGTGCACAGGTTTATTTAATTGCGGATCTGGCCGTTATTTTTCATGAAAAAGAGCTAACACCTGTAACTTTTAATACGAGAGATAGAGAATTATTAACGGGTAAAAAAATACTAATGTGTGGCTCTAAATTAATAAAGTCAAAGGCTTGTGGTTATATTGATTTAGCCATAAATTGGGTAGATTAATGTTATGGGAGCTAGGTTGATGGGATATCTTTATAGGGTGGGAGTTTTGGCACACTATATTGCCGCATTATTGTTTTTATTGAGTTTAATAACGAGTAGTTATATTTATTATAAATATAACTTACCTGCAGACCAATTTTTCCAGCGAGCAGTAAAAAAGTTAGATAATTCTCAGTCGCCTTTATTGCGAAAAGCTTCAGTAGCGATGGCATTTATAGCTACTGAATTAACTGAGGCGGCTAAGGCGAATAATTATAAAGTTACCTATAACCATCAGGTAGTGGGAGCCAATAATATGCTCTCAAACTTTCAATCACCATTGAAAGTTGAAAATAGTCAACAGACCAAGCATTACAAACGTTTACTCAACTTTTCTAACTCTAAATTACGTACAGTAAAGGTTAATTCAGCAGAAGCTCTACTTAAGGCAGTTAATAATGCTCAACCAGGTGATGATATTGTTATTTCTGCAGGGCACTATGAAATAGCTCAGCGTCAGGTATATCTAAGTCAACAAGGCACAGCACAAAAGCCAATACGTTTACGAGCAGAGGTGTTTTCTGAGGTCACAATAGACCTTGATACATTCGAAGGATTTGTTATATCAGGCGATTATTGGATTATGGAAAACTTAAAGATCAATGGTGTTTGTCAAATAAACTCTCAATGTGAACATGCCTTACATATTGTTGGGGCAAAGCAGTTGATTATTAGAAATAATGAGTTCACTAACTTCAATTCAACAGTAAAAGCGAATGCCATAGGAGAAATAGGCAAGAGAAGGTTTCCTGATAATATATTATTTGAACATAATACGGTATATAACGAAACAGCTAGAAAAACGAATACTTCAGTAACCTTAATTGACGTTGTGACAGGTAATAACTGGATAATTCGAAAGAATTTTGTTGCCAATAGTAGTAAGCATGGTAGCGATTACACAAGTTATGCTCTGTTTCTCAAAGGCAATGGGAAGAATGGTTTGATAGAAAAGAATATCATTGATTGCCAGTGGTCTCTGGCCAATGATGGTTATACTCGTGTTGGGATATCATTAGGAGGAGGGGGAACTGGCGCTAAGTATTGCCGTGAAGGGAGTTGCCCTGCAGAACATACAGGAGGAGCTATTAAAAATAATTTTGTCGTTAATTGTAGTCAAGATGTTGGTATATACCTAAATAAAGCAAAAAATACAGAGGTTATTCACAATAGTCTGGTAAATACCTTAGGGATTGATGTTAGGTTTTCTCAAAGTTCAGCTAACATTATTAATAATATCACTACAGGAAAAATCAGATCTCGTGACGGCGGGTTGATGCACTTGCAAGGTAATAGCCAAGAACTAGAAAAGTCAGTTATTACTTCGCCTCCCTCTGTATTTAGCTTATCTGACACGGATTTATGTGATATTGCTCGCTTTAAATTTTCAGCCGCGGGCGCTCTTGGGAATAAGTGTTTGGAAAAATTAGGTATTGAGGTGCTTGCTAGTCAAGATTTAACTCACTAAGTTCATAACCAAAAGGTTTATATGGGCAAAAACTGGCGTAATAAATATAATGTTTTGGTGCCTCAAGCCGATTCTATAGGGGCGGTTGCCGTTATTCGTTCTTTAGGTGGGCATGGATATAATGTATTTGCTGCATCAGCCAAAAAATCAGCCCTTGGTTGTCAATCAAATTTTGCAACCAAAGCCGTGCAATGTCCTGAATATGAAGATAACTACCTTGACTGGTTGAGACGTTATATTGAATTTAATAGTATTCAAGCCATTATTCCGAGTGAAGCTTTTTATTTAGCTATCAGAGATAGTTTTGAAGAGTTTGCTCACCTATTGCCTATATCAAGCAGTAAAGAAGTCATATATCAATGTTTATGTAAAGTTGATGTGTTTGAAGCTTTTTTAATAAGTGGTGACGCCGCATTAACAAAACATTTATCTAATACTCAAGTTGTGTCTCACGAAGAGAAAGTTAACTGGCAAGAGGTAGCTAAATGGAATTATCCACTTTTTATTAAAGGAGATGGCTATTATGCTCTTTCAGGTGGAGAAGCCATGATAACCTGCGCAGAGTCAGAAACAGAAGCGAGGAAAACAATCACAAAGGCATTCCAGCTCTATGAAAAAGTTATTATTCAAGACTGTAGTGAGGGAGTTAAAGCCACGGTAAACATACTCTTTCAAGAAGGGCAGTTATTAGTGGAGTCAATGGTTGTAGCTACGCATGAAAACCCTCATACAGGGGGACTAACTTCACTAAGGCATAGTTGGTGGCACCAAGAAATGTATGAAGATGCCGTTGCTAGATTACGATTCCTTAACTGGAATGGACCTGCAATGGTCGAATATAAGTGGCATAAAGAAAGCAACAGTTTTTATTTTATTGAGTTAAACTCTCGCTATTGGGCGGCATTGAATTTAGACCTTCTCGCTGGTGTTCATTTCCCTTGTATCCACCTTGACTATTTCTTTGAAAAGCTCATGCCTAAAAAAACCATCCGTTTAGAGGAGTATTTAGAAGTAAGAAATGCCTTGCCAGCAGATTTTGGCTACATGTTAACATCTCTAAAAGATCCTAATGTTACTAAACTGAAGAAACTTTTTAGATTTATTAACTTTTTTCTTTTGTTTCTTCATCCGAAGATTAAAGCTGATTTACTCTATCCAAATGATAGAAAGTTGTACTTTATTAATCTATGGGCCTTTACCAAGGAGTTTTATCGCTCGTGTTTAAGACGATTAAAATAATAATTTTATTTGTTATTAAGCTGTTAGGTGGTTTTTGGCTGGCGCGAAAACTTAACAAAGGAAATACCTGTGTACTTTGTTATCATGGATTTTCCTATTATGATGAACACCTCTTTCGCCCAAAGCTCTTTATGCGACCAAAAAGTTTTGCAAAACGTATGGCCTGGCTAAAGAGCAGTGGCTATCAGATTGTTTCATTGCAACAAGCGATAAAAAGAGATGATGAAAATACCAATAATGTTGTAATAACAATAGATGATGGTTGGGCGAGTACATATGAATTAGGTAAGCCGTCAATATTGTTAAATAAATTACCAACGATGTTATATGTAACGAGTTATTATATTAACAAACAAGGAGTCGTTATTAATGTGGCTCTAGCTTATATTTTATGGAAATCTATTGGTAAGAAGTTAAGGTTTAAAAATGAGTCGCTAGGCGTAGATCAGTATTATTTGATTAAGACCAATAACATTGAAGCAATAACGAATAGTATTAGAGATAGTATCAGCCAGCTATATGATATAGCAGAACGGCAAGCTATTGTTTTAGAGGTTGCGGAACAATTACAAGTTCCTTTGTATTACGAAGGGAAGCTGCTTTTTCGTATGTTAAATGAATACGAGTTACTCGAGTTAGCACAAGATCAGGTAAACATTCAGCTACATACACATCATCATTGCTCGCCTCAAGATGAGCTTTTATTCAATAAGGAAATTCAGCAGAATAAAGATTATATCTTGTCTATTATGGCCAATGCTCAGCTCGATCATTTTTGTTACCCGAGTGGTGAATGTTATCAGAAACAATCAAATTGGCTTGAAAGTTGTGGAGTGCATAGTGCAACGACAGTTACGGCAGGGCTTTTAACCGCAGAAACTGATTTATTACATATACCTCGTTTTCTTGACGGTGAAGATGTACACCAACTTGAATTTGAAGCTGAACTTTGCGGCTTAGCAGAGCTATTAAGGAAACTGACTCTATCTTCTAAGGGGATCAAGCCCACTTACCAATAAGTTTCTTTTTAATCAAAGCATTTACAGTGATTTTTAAGTCTATTAATGTTTGTCCTGAAAATGGGTAGACATTAAGCATTGCCCAAAAAGTAATAACGTAAACTAACAGGCTAATACCTGAACAGATTGTTATCATCAAGAAACTATCAATCACTACCAAAGTCGCTAAATACTTAAGCATTAAACCCATAACAGCAACAGAAAATACAGTAGGTAATAAGTTTTTAATACTAGACCTGAAGCTCAAGCCGATAATAAATTTTGTAAAAACAAAATATGAGATTAAAACAACTAAGTCTAATAATGAGCGAATTAAAGCAAAGTTTGCCAACTCTGTCCCTTTTATTAAAAATAAAGTAGTTAAAATAATTATTGTTGTAATAATATCTATTTTAAAAGTAAGTTTGGTTAATTTGAGCGCCGTGAGAGTCGAATTAAATACCATCGTTAGGCTAGTAGATATGCCTAATAAGGTGAGTACCTCTAAAATAGGGGCTGCAGATAGCCACTTCTCCCCCAATATAACTAAAACAATACTATCCGCATAAATTGAAATAATGCATACAATGGGTAAAATTAAGCTGAGTAATATGAGTAAATATTTTTCAATAATGTAGCTGATATCAGTATTATTAACACGGGCCTTTTGGACGCTAGTCATGATTATTTCAGCGACAGGAGTGGCAATTTGTTCATAAACCAGCATAGCAAACTCTTTAGCTATGGTAAAAATACCTACATCACTTGTGGTAAAAAATTTTGAAATAATAAAGGCATCACCCTTAGAGCGAATGTAACCTGCGAAACTTCTTAATAAGATCCATTTGGAGTAATCCCACTGTTCGTGAATATTTTTAAAGCAAAATTTAGGCATAAAAGGGTAAACAAAATAGCTGCCGATAGCATGAATAGTATAATAGCTGATAGTGCCAATAATTAAGGCCCAGTAGGAGCGCGTATAATAAGCAAAACCTATGGTAATGATGAAACTGACAAATTTCACTATGAGTGTCAGTTTAAAGATGCCTTGATAATTAAAGGCTCTTTTAGCCATGCATAGTGCAGGATTGGTCAGTCCAATAATTATAAGGATAGCGGCACTTACTCTAAAGGCATTTGTTAAGTCAGCTTCAAAAAAATCTGCTATTGGCCTCGCTAAAATCAATAATGCTAAGGTGATGACCACACGAAAGAGCATATTAAGTGACCATGCGGTATTGAGGTCATCATCATTTACATCATCTTTGCTTAAGAGAAATTGTTGTGTGCCAGTATTGGCAAAAACATCTAAAAAGTGTACAACCAACATTGTTATGGCGACTAAACCAAAATCTTCAGGCGTTAATAATCGAGCTAAAATTATGGTACTTAATAGACCTAAAGCTTTAGCTATCCAGCTTGCGGATAACATTAGGATACTACTAGTGAGTGCGCTACTGGTTTTCATCGTTATTTAAGGCTTTATTAAGAGTATTGGATAATTTTTTATTTATGGTGTATCTATTCCGGCGCTGTAGTACTTCATCTTTTAGCTTCGGCTGCTCCTCATTAATCAATTGTGTTAGGAGTTCTGCGGCACTTTTTATTGTGTGTGCAAAGTAAGGGAGATTAAGGGAAGTCATTTCGTTTGCTAAGGCGCCTTGTTCATCCGTAATGGCTAATATGGATTTTTTCAGAGCCAATATATCATACAACTTACTTGGAATTTGTAGATTAAATAAAGAATTTTGTATTAATACATTAGCATCTACATTACGCATTTCTTCTATTGCCTCCACATAAGTAATTCGCTCTTTAAATTCTATGTAGTCTGTAAGTTTTAATGCTTCAATTTGTTGAATAAGAGCTGGCCAAGTGTTTGCTCCTCTAAACCTTAACTTAAAGTGCCCTGCTTTTATTACTCCTTGTTGAATTAGCAAGTGTAATGCTTTGAGTAATACTTCTGGGTTACGACCAATTTGATACAATATTCCGGAATGCAGTAAAATAAAAGGAGATTTCTTTTTATGGCTAATAGATTTATCTAGAGTTTGATGAAATTCTTGGGCGTAGCCGTTATGAACAACATGAATGTTTTTATTGGGAAACTCTGGGTATAATTTTTGATAATAATCCGCACACGCGTGTGTAGTCGTAAGTAAATGTTTTGCTTGCCTCATGGCTTTTTTTTCTAACCAGCGGTATAGCCAATGCGCAGGCATATTATGAGGGTCATAGCGAAACCGAAAGGGGTCTCTTAAATCAAGAATTAAGGGCTTTCTGGTTATTTTACTGAGAACAGTACCTACTATGGTACTAGAATATGATGGGAATCCTGCATAAATATAGCTAAAGTGTACGCCTATGCTTTCTTTATAGCCCCTTAAGAGTGCGGGTAATATCCATAGGTACCAGCGATCCGGTATCTCTACAATTTTAGGGTACTTACCAGCAATCGATAAAACTTCAGTGGCATCTTTGCTAAAAGTACGGATAACATCCTCATCATCAGCAAAGCTAGTATCAGAGTCTTTATCTATTTTGGCCATGGTAAGTACTTTAGTTTGCCACCCTAACTCAGTAAAGTGCTGCTTCAAATAGAAATTTCTACTTGCTCCTGGACCAGTTTTTGGTGGGTAATCTGAAAAAACAAATAAAATAGATCTGGTCATGCGTCACTGCAAAATATAAAGAAATAAATTAAAAGAGTTTAAGTATAACCTGAGCTTGGCTTTGAGCTGTATTCTTTATTAAAAAGAATTTATTTTTGATATATGGAAATAGCAAAAATAATTTTCTCTTAACTATACTGAAAATAAACTTGTGATAGCAGCAAATACTTCTTTGTTATCGCTATAACCTCAAGGGCCATTTATGCATATTAAGTATTCTAGTAAAGTAGAGCGATTATTCTCTATCTATACTAATGTTAAATTAGAGTCCAAACGGCACCAAAGAGGTATGGTAAGTATTATTGTGGAAATGTTTTGGCTTTATCTGACTAAGTCTGTGGGACCCAATTACTATCTTGTGGCTGGTATGGCGGATAAAAAGATGTCGTGGCAAAATAAGAATCAACATATCAGCGATAGCGCCTATCATAATGCGTTAGATATATTAAATCCTAAAGCTTATCGTAAACTAACGCACCATAAATTAGAAGAAAAAGCATTTCTGCACTTGGCGAAAATTCCTACAGCAAATTTCATTGGCTTTTACCAACCAGTAAAAGGTTTCGACTCTCACGGCAATCCTTTAATTAACCTTGAGCAAGTTGAAGCATTATTATCTTTATATCAAGGAAAAAAAATATGTATAAAAATACCAGAGGGCTTCGGCGGTGCTGGTTTTTTTGCTGGAGAAGTTCAAAAAAACTCTCCATTATCTTCAGGTTTGATAATAAAAGGGCTTAACAAGACTGATAGTCAATCACTAAAGGAGCTATTGGATGATTATAATGACGTTATAAGCTTAGAGGGATTATTAATCGAAACGTATATTGAACAATGCCATGAATACGCTAGATTTAATCCTTCGAGTGTTAATACTGTGCGGATTTGGGTATTACAAGCTGGCAATAATATTAATGTTATTGGTGGCTTTTTACGTATTGGCAGAAAAGGATCACTAACTGATAATGGCGATAGTGGCGGCATACTCTGCCCTGTTAATCCTATAACAGGGAAATTATCTAGCGGTACACTTGCAGCATCTCCAATTAGAGATAACTTTGCACAACATTGTGATAATCAAGTCCAGATTGATGGTGTTTTTTTAACTCATTGGCGGGATATTATTGAGTGTTCCTGTGAAACTCTGCGGAAACTACCTTACACTCGTTTTGCAGGATTAGATGTTTGTATGACAAGCGAAGGCCCATTAATTATTGAAGTGAATGTTGCGCCAGATAGAACTGGCGCAGCGTATGGCAATATACCTTCTAACTTACTTTCTTATGCAGCTAAAGATCTGTATTTATCACAATGCAAACAGACTCACCTTTAAATTATGACTTAGCTGTTAATGAAAGGTAAAATAGGTTTCACTCCACGCTAGTATCGCATATTATATGCGCCATTATTAATGCATACAATTTAACCTCATCAATGGAATAAATATGAGTCAGACAACTACTTTATCAACGACTATTTACCCTGCCATTATGTGTGGTGGTAGTGGTACTCGGCTCTGGCCTCTTTCTCGCTCACTTTTTCCTAAGCAGTTTCTCCCTTTGGTTAACGAAACTAGCATGTTGCAAGATACTTTAAAGCGCTTGCCTGAAAATACTGGCGAAGCTGTCTTTATATGTAATGAGGAGCATAGGTTTTTAGTCGCTGAACAAGTGAGACAATTATCCATTAGTCAAGGCACAATCTTATTAGAGCCAGAAGGAAGAAATACTGCACCAGCAGTGGCACTTGCTGCCATTAATGCGCTTGCTAAAAACAAAGATGGCCTTTTACTCGTCTTAGCCGCGGATCATGTTATCCAAGATAGTAAAGCTTTTCACCACGCCGTTGAGCAGGCTAGTGTTGTGGCTAAACAAGGGAAATTGGTTACTTTTGGTATAGTGCCAACGCATGCTGAAACTGGTTACGGTTACATCAAGAAGGGTGAAGAACAAAGCTCTGGTACTTTTGATGTAGCGGAATTTGTTGAAAAACCGAATGAAAATGTGGCTAGCGCTTATTTGGCTTCAGGAAATTACTTATGGAATAGCGGAATGTTCTTATTTAAAGCCTCTCGCTATCTAGAAGAGCTTGCTAAATATCGACCTGATATTCTATTAAATTGCCAGAAAGCTATGGACAATGTGGAGCAAGATTTAGATTTTTTACGCCCGAATAAAGCAAGTTTTTTGGCTTGTGATAGTGAGTCAATTGACTATGCTGTTATGGAAAAAACAGACGCCGCGGTAGTTATTCCTTTAGATGCTGGTTGGAGCGACGTTGGTTCATACTCAGCTCTTTGGGAGGTTTGCCCTAAAGATAAAGACAACAATGTAATTAAAGGCGATGTTATTGTCCAGCAAAGCCGCAATAGTTATATTCATAGTCAAAATAAGCTTATTACTACAGTAGGGGTTGATAATTTAGTCATAATAGAAACACCTGATGCGGTTTTAGTTGCCAATAAAGATAAAGTACAGGAAGTTAAGAAAATTGTTGAGCAGTTAAAGCAAGAGCAACGCCCAGAAGCCAAGTTACATCGAGAGGTGTATCGCCCTTGGGGTAAATATGACAGTATTGATACAGGAGAGCGCTTTCAAGTTAAGCGTATTACCGTTAAGCCGGGTGCTAAGTTATCAGTACAAATGCACCATCATAGAGCTGAACACTGGATTGTTGTTTCAGGTACAGCAAAAGTAACTATTGATGATAAGTCTATACTATTAAGTGAAAATCAATCAGCTTATATCCCTATTGGCGCTGTACATGCGTTAGAAAATCCTGGAAGGTTACCACTGGAAATGATTGAAGTTCAATCAGGTAGTTATCTCGGAGAGGATGATATTGTTCGTTTTGAAGATAGATACGGCCGAGCATAATACCTATCTTAAAATAAATTTTTATTCTTTGATGTGTTGTAAAGGTAACTGAGTTGTTGGGTCTGTTAATTAGCTTGTTGAATCAGTATAAGTAGGGGCAATTTGAGAAAAAAAACGCTATTAATAACCTACTTAGTCTGTTTGCACTTATTGCTACTTTCTTTTTTGATGGAGAGGCAATTAAGCGATTTTTTTCACAATAACGTTGTAGAGAAAGATACTGAACTGACGGATTATTTTCATACCATGGTCGCTTTTCAGCAGCGAATTGATAAAAATTTAGCCCCTAAAAGTGCACTTTTCATTGGTGACAGCTTAACCCAAGGGTTAGCTGTTTCTCGCATCACAAGTAACGCAGTAAATTACGGTATTGGCAATGATACAACCGTAGGTGTAATTGATAGGTTGCCTCTTTATCAATCTATAGAAAGCAGTAAATTTATTGTCTTAGCAATTGGGGTAAATGACTTTAAATATAGAAGTATTGAACAAATAATAGCCAATTTTGATGTGATATTGTTAATGTTGTCCTCAGCAAGGCAGATTATTATTTCAGCAATTTTACCGGTAGATGAAAATGCTCAGCATTACATTAAAAATAATGAAATTAAGCGGTTAAATACTTCACTAGCAGAGCTCTCGTTAAACTTCCCCAACGCTGATTATTTTGATATCAGCGATAAGCTTTCTCTATCGGAGAATTTAATCGACCACTATCACGTAGGTGATGGAGTGCATTTAAACAAAGCCGGCTATGATATTTGGATAAACAATTTAAAGACGTGGTTAGCCAAAAATGAGACATTTAATAGTTTTGAGAGTAACTAAATGAACAGAATAGATTACCTTGATGGACACAGAGGAGTCGCTATTTTATTAGTAATTTTCTATCACGCATTTAATCGCTGGGCAGAAATTACTCCCTATCAAGACATTTATGCAAACTTCCCATTATTTAAGTTTGGGTTTCTAGGCGTGCAATTGTTTTTCTTACTATCAGGCTTTGTTATTTTAATGACACTTGAGAAGTGTACAACAGTTAGAGGCTTTATTTACCAACGTTGGTTAAGGCTTTTTCCTGCTATGCTCATATGTTCAGTTATCATTTTTGCTAGTTCGGGTTTTTTCTATGAGCGTCCTTTAGGAGACCCTTTAGCTAAAAATATTATACCAGGTTTACTGTTTATTGAACCTTATATCTTAACTACGCTTACAGGAATTAATTTTCAGAGCCTTGAAGGGACTTTTTGGTCTTTATACGTAGAGTTTAAATTTTATATTATTGCTGCAATATTGTATTTTATAATAGGTAGTCACCGATTAGTCATCACATTGTTTTTCTGCTTGTTGGCGTGGTTTTTTTCTTTTATTTTAGTTCAGTATACCGAAAGTAAATTAATTAACTATGCACATTCAGTATTTGATTTGTTAAGTTTTGAGTATTTTGGTTGGTTTTCAGCGGGATCCGCTTTTTATCTTGCTAAGAAGAATAATGATAGTCGTTGGTACATTTTTGCTCTACTTACATGTTTAGTTAGCTCTGTAATATTAGCTTATAGAGGTGAGAGCATTGCCCTATTTATAGCGATAATAACGTTGTCTTTATTCTTTACCATATCTTTAGTGAACCCATTTGTGCAACGTGTACTAAGTACCAAATTTTTACTTTTTTTTGGCTTTATTAGCTACCCACTTTATTTGCTTCATGAAAATTTGATGGTTGCTCTTATTCTTAAGTTTGAATGGCTTGTGCCTAGCCGTTTAAGTTCTATGTTACCTATCATAGCGGTTGGATTCATTGGCCTATTGTCTTTTTTTATAGCTAAGAAAGGTGAAAAACCTATAAAGCAATTTTTAAAATGGAACTTTTCCATTGGCAAGAAGTGCGGTAAGAGGAACATACCCTCATAATTAATTGGGGCTAAGAACTAATCAGCTCTTTAGCCCCGTGCATATTAATCGTTTAAGGAAGTGATAAAGCGCGAGAGATCTTGCATTTCATTTTCAGATAAAACAAATTGCCAAGGTGGCATATAAGGACTTAATTGATTTTCTGCTCCACCTTTAGCGATAACGGCCAGAATACTTTTTGAGCTTCTAGCGTAATTAACATTAGTAAAGTTAGCTATTTTAACGTCGAATGATTTAACATCTGGCCCATTTCCAAGCCCTTCATTGCCGTGGCATCTAGCGCACATTTCTAAATAAAGTGACTTTGTTTCAGCGGCAGAATAAACATGATTTTTTTCTGGCTCACTTTCTTCAATCGTTTGGATCTGGTTATCTATGGAAGTTAGTTTCATTAACTGACCTGTATCTTTACCTTTTGCGCCGAGTAAAGTAACAAAAACTTCTCCTTCGGGGCTATAAGTAATAGAGCTGATGCCACGTTGAGCATATTGCTGTGCTTGAGCAATTAACTGTGATTCTTCTGTACGCTCTATACTTTCAGGAATTCCAAATAGTTTCCCTGAAAAGTTATCACCAAAGATATAGGTACCTTTGAGCTCAGGTAATTCTTTACCTCGATAGACAACTCCGCCAATTACAGCACGGTCAAAAGCAGAATGTTTATAAGTATAATTCGGGTGCTTTGCTTCGCCTACTAGATCTTGTGGTATAACAAAATCACTTGTTTTAGGGCCTTCAATATATGGATAAAGGTAGTTACTTCCTTTGCTCACTTTATTGACTTCTTCCCATACAGTTGAACCTACATCGCCAGCCCATAATGTGCCATTTTTAGCATCAAATGAAACCCTAAAAGGATTTCTTAGACCCATAACCCAATATTCATCTAAGGCTTTTTTATTTCCCACAAATGGGTTATCGCTTGGAATATAATAATTCTCTGTTTGCGCATGTAGTGGTTTAGCGTTTATTTTATGGCTTATAGAACCGCCTGTCATATCCACATCTATGCGCATGATACCAGCTCGTAAGGACTGGCTTGTATCTTTCCTATTTTTATCTAAGTATAAACCTTCGCCTAGGGCTATATATAAAAAGCCATCAGGACCAAACTCAAGCGATCCTCCGTTATGATAAGCATCGTTAGTACGTTCTAATACCATCAGGAATTGCTCACTTTCAGTATTTTCTTTTAAAGTCCCGTTAAATGAAAATTTAGAAATTATATTTCTCTGTTCATTATTATGTACAGAGGTGTAATAAATATAGGCTGCTTTATATGATGAAGAAGACTTCAGGCTATACTCTGGATGTAAAACTAAACCTAAAGCACCATTTTCAACATCAACCAAACCTACCTTATCTTCAAGGTTTAAAATAAGCTTTTTATTATTGCCTGAGGGGTAATCAATACTATATACCTTACCCGAGCGTTCAAGTACATAAAGAGTATTGGTCTCTGCTGCAGAGAATCGAGCGATCATGGGACGGCGAAAGTTCACATTATCCATGGCTGGTACTAGCGCCCATTGAACATCTTCAGCTTTATTAAATTTTAAGCGAATTTCGGTAATTACATCTGCAACGTCACGACTAAAGATAAAGCCAATTGCTAGTGCCATCGGAGTCATAAATAACACTAAGACGACAATTCCATATAGTGTAATTAATCGTTTAAATAAACCTTTTATACAAGCCAAGGCTTCTCTATATAAGCCTTGAGTTGATTGTATAAACAATAAATGAATTAATAATGCCGCAACGGTTGAGTATATGCCTATGTAAACGAATAAATTCGGACTAAAGGTGATGGATGAAGCCAGTAAAAAATATAAAATAGTAAGCGTATAAGCAAGCAGGTAATTAAAATAATCTAGGCTAAACTTTTTGGCATTTTCTTGAGGTTTAGCTATTACTCGGCCCAAGGCAAGAGCAATAAAGGTGATCGTACCTAGTACTAATGCAATAGTGAGAACTTCACTGTTACTTAAATAAAACTCTGAAAAAGGTAGCGGGCGCCATTTTTGCTCGCTTAAAGCGGCAAAGTAGACAGTCAAAGAAGTTAAACCAGCATAGCTAAGTAAATACAGTAAGATTCTCATGTGTTATCCATAGTTAAGTTAACCCTTCCATTGTTCTAGGGTATCTATTTAGGGGGAATGATAAATTTCATCACCGATAAAAGCAATGGGAATAATGAGTTTAATCTGCTGTTTTACTATAGTGCTCAATGATATAATGGCGACAATATCAACTAGGTGTAGCCTACAAATTTACCATGCATAAGATATCTGCTCACTTCTCTGTACCATACGAATTTCCTGTTTATTTCGTCGATAATATATTTGCCGAACAAGATGAAACAGTCAGTGAACTACTCGCTATGTCAAACGGAAAAGTTCCTATTGTTTTTCCTATCATAGAAAAAGAATTATTGCATAAATTCCCTGATCTTGCTGTTGATGTGAAAAATTTACTAAAACGATTAGGGTTACCTGCAATTATATCGCTTGAAATTCAAGGCGGTGAACTTGGCAAAAATACGCCTGACTTAATTCCTTTGATTATAGATAAGTGTATTGAATATCAAATTGATCGCCATTCATATATTCTTGCTATAGGGGGAGGCGCATTTATTGATATGGTTGGGTATGCGGCGGCTATAACACATAGAGGGATCAGGCTTATTAGAATGCCAACAACTGTGTTAGGACAAAATGATGCTGGTGTGGGAGTTAAAAATGCCATCAATTATCAAGGCAGAAAGAACTTTTTAGGTACATTTTCCCCGCCGAGTGCAGTGATTAATGATTACCATTTTATTGAAACATTGGCTGAACGAGATAAAAGGGCAGGTATTGCTGAAGCAATTAAAGTGGCTTTAATTAAAGATAAAGATTTTTTTATGCAATTAATTAATAATACTCAAGCACTTATTGAATTTAATAAAGAGGCGATGAAGAGTATGATCTCTCAATGTGCGGAGCTTCATTTGACTCATATCTGTCATAACGGTGACCCGTTTGAGCGGGGTTCAGCTCGACCATTAGATTTTGGTCATTGGAGTGCACATGCTTTAGAAGAAGTGTCTAATTTCAACCTCCGTCATGGTGAGGCTGTTGCAATTGGTATCCTATTAGATTCTCGTTACTCTTATTACATGAACTGGATTTCAGCAGCAGAATATAATCAAATTGAAGACCTAATATATAAGCTTGGTTTTAAAGTTTGTAAGTTGTCTGTCTTAAAATTGAATATAACGGAATCATTAGATAACTTTCGAGAGCATCTAGGTGGTGAATTATGTATTACGATGCTGAAAAGCATTGGCCATTGTCATGAAGTAAATGAAATTGATTCATCGTTAATGCAAACTGCTGTTGATTACTTGTTATCTTCAAAATTAAGTAAGTAATAATTTTTATGAATGGTTCACTAAAAGCATACTTACAGTTAATACGAGCCCCTGGTGTATTTTCAATTCTTTCTAATATCCTTGCGTCAGTGTTTATCTTAATTTCTCTTCAAGATATCCACATTGAGCCAGTTGCTCTGTTAGGTTTAATTTTAATTAGCTTATTCTGTTACCAGGTAGGAATGATCGTCAATGATGTTGCAGACATTAATGAAGACAAACAGGATCGACCATTTAGACCTTTGCCTAGTGACAGAATAACTAAACGGTTTGCAATAACAGTCGCTATATTTCTATCCGTTGGTGCTATTTGCGTAGCTTCTCTTTTTTCTGGCGCATTACTGTTTTTAGTTCTTACTATGTTACTGGTTATCTTTAGTTATAATTTTTTAACTAAAAATACTCTTTGTGGCCCTATCAATATGGGTTTAGTAAGGTACTTAAATTGGTTATTGGTTTTAGGGCTGTTTTCGCTATTAGATAAGGCTTTATTACTAACCGGCACGATTATTTTTTTGTATACCACACTTGTGACTATCGTTAGTCGTTATGAAATAGGAGATTTTCCGCCATCGGTAAAATATATATTATCGTTTATAGTGCTTGTCATCATCGCAGTGGTAGCCCTACTTATCGTAACTAGTCGTTTAGACATTATTAACAGCTTACCCCTTTTTATTTTCTTAATCTGGCTGCTTTGGAAAATATACAGTTTTTCACCTTTATCCTCTTTTGAAACCCAAGGCTGGGTAACGACATTGTTGAAGCATATGGTGGTGCTTGATGGTTTGTTACTTATTTGTTTTGCTCAATATGTTATTGGTCTTTTATGTATTAGTTTTCTTTTTTTCAGTAGTAAGCTAGCTAAAAAAGTTTACCTAACATAGAGGTGTATATGTCCGACAAAACTATTAAACAATTGCAGCAGATAATTCCTCAAGACATTCAACAATGGATTCAGTCTGTGAGTAATGATGATCAGGTGGTAAAAAATACCAATGTTGATGTTGTCGCAATTCAAATAATGGGCTGCTATTCGCAAATGCCTAGACGATTAATAAATAGCTCAATTAAGATAATTAATAAAGACTATTATTGCTTAAATGATGTTGATGTTTGCCGTTTATATCTACTTGAGCTGATTAAACAGCGAGTCGCCATTGATTTTTATACTTTGCTGCGAGTATTGTTGCGTTTTTCCGATGATGAAGAAAAAGAAAGTATAGTGCGTGCACTTATATGGCTTGATGATAGTGGTGTGCTGGTTGATAGCATCATTGAGTTGAGTAGAACTAACAGTGTCGATCTACTCGTGGCTTTAGGTTTGAATAATTCATATCCAGCAAAGTTTTTTCCAGAGCTTAATTTTAATCAGTTAGTGTTAAAACTTTTGTTTAGTAATACTAATATTGGTAATGTTGAATCTTTACAAGTAAGGCGCAATAAAGAGCTATCTCGCATGGCGCTAGACTATCAAATTGAAAGACAAAAAGCAGGTCGTTCAGTTCCTGTTTCTATTACACATATTTTATAAGTTATTCATTCAATTTTAAGGAAATTATTATGCAATATATGGATCCGCATATTCATATGATCTCAAGAACAACCGATGATTATGAAAATATGGCCAAAGCCGGTGTTGTAGCCGTAGTTGAGCCCGCTTTTTGGCAAGGTCAACCTCGAACAGGCATTAGTACCTTCATCGACTATTTTGATATGTTAGTTGGCTGGGAAAGGTTTCGCGCAAAGCAATTTGGCATTTTGCATTATTGTACTATGGGACTTAACCCAAAAGAGTCAAATAATAAGGTATTAGCCGATGAAGTAATGTCGGTCATTCCTCGTTACTTGAACAAAAATAGCGTTCTGGCCATTGGGGAAATTGGCTTTGATGATATGACTCCAACGGAAGAGTACTATTTTCTTGCGCAACTTCAGCTTGCTAAAGATCATAATTTGCCTGCGCTCGTTCACACCCCCCATCGAGATAAAGTTAACGGTACTAAACGTACCATTGATTTGGTCAAGGAAGTTGGTATCAATGAAGAAATGGTACTTATTGATCATTTAAACGAGCAAACACTGCCCTTAGTAAAAGAAACAGGTTGTTGGTGTGGCCACTCCATTTATCCAGATACCAAAATGTCAGAAGATCGTATGGTTAAGTTATTACAACAATATGGTACTGAAAAAATGGTGGTTAATAGCGCTGCTGATTGGGGTAAAAGTGACCCTTTAAAGGTCCCTAAAACAGGACAAGCAATGTTAGAATCTGGTTTCTCTAAGGAAGATGTTTCATTGGTGCTGTTTGAAAATCCAATTAACTATTATGCGCAAAGTGGTAAAATATCATTAGCAGATATTGCTAGACCTTCAATTAATCAATCAGAACTATATCAAGAAAACTCTGCCTTACGTGGTCAAACACCTATAGTAGAATCATAAATTAACTCGAGATCTAATGTAAATGAGCTTTTCATGGCAACGTAATGAAATAATGTACTGTGGTAATGTTCACTCCTGCTCAACGGTTGAAGGGATGATAAACCAAATTAAGAGCCATGTGCTGCCTATTAAAGCCGAAAGAAAAATTAGTACAATGTACTTAGGAGTCTGGATTAACCAGCCTTTACTTGATGACTTTAAAACGGAAAAACAAAAAGCCAAGAAATTGATAAAACTAATGGAAGAGCATTCATTAGTTATTAAAACGTTAAATGCTTTTCCGCAGAATGAATTTCACGCCACAGTAGTTAAAGAACAAGTTTACTTTCCTGAATGGTGTGATGATGCTCGTATGGAATATACACTAAATTTAGCGAGGTTTATCACGGTTAATTCGAGTGTTTTTGCACAAAATATATCTATATCTACCGTACCTTTAGGGTATAAAAAATCATGGACCGAAGATAAGCATAAATGCGCTATCCAACGGATACATAAAGTAGCCGTTAGGTTAGCTGATATTTTAGCCGAGTATCAAATTGATATCCGATTGTGTTTTGAAATGGAGCCAGACTGCACTTTAGAAACAAGCGAACAGCTTGTTGAATTTTTTATAGCAGACTTGCAATATAATCAAATACCATCAGTTTCTCAGCATATAGGCGTCTGTTTTGATATTTGCCATCAAGCGGTAATGTTTGAGGAGGTAAACAGCAACTTTAATTTGTTCAAAGCTAACCAGATTAAGGTTGGTAAAATTCAGGTATCAAATGCTTTAAAGTTCTTAAGTAAAGATTATAGCTATATTGAACCTATTCTTTCTCGATACTTTACCTCACCATATTTACACCAAACTAAAATATTATCTACTGATGGTATTATTTCAATTGCTGATATTGATGAAACTCTAGCTGAGGAGTTGTTACAGGGAGAAGAAGCAAGGGTTCATTTTCATGTACCTATTAATAAATGTTCCATAAGTCAGTTTTTACAAACAACCCAATCAGAAATATTATCGGTATTCTCGTCTTTAGATTTATTACTGATAAAACCAGATATAGAAGTAGAGACTTATACTTGGCATATCATCGATGAAAAAGCCGATAAAAATAAACTAAATGAATATATTATTGAAGAAATCAAATGGTTAGAACAAGCTATGCAAGAAAACCACTTAATACGAGATGAATATGCAGAATAAAAAGTTAGCAATTATAAATGTAGTAGGTTTAACCAAGGGCCTAATATCAGCAGAAGATACACCTTATATTCATGGTTTATTATCGAGGTATCAACTTAAAGTATTAAAAGGCGTTTTCCCGTCTGTAACGACAACCGCGCAAAGTGCTATGTTAACGGGTAAAAATGCTAGTGAGCATGGCATTGTAGGTAATGGCTGGTATTTTAAAGACCACGCAGAGGTTGGTTTTTGGAAACAGGCTAGTAACTTAGTCCAAGCTCCAAGGTTATGGGATACGCTAAAAGGGTTAAACAAATATTTTACCTGCGCGAATAGCTTCTGGTGGTATAACATGTATTCCACGGTCGATTACTCTATAACACCAAGACCACATTACCCTGCAGATGGGCGAAAAATTCCTGATTTATATTCATTTCCTCAAGGTTTACATGAAAAATTAGAAGAAAAAATTTCTAAATTTCCATTTTTCAATTTCTGGGGGCCCAAAGCGGGTATTAAATCAAGCCAGTGGATTGCTGAAGCTGCTATTGAATTACATAAGGAGCACTTACCCAATTTACATTTAATTTATCTGCCTCATTTAGATTACAATTTACAGAAGTTGGGGCCGAATAACCCTAAAATAAAAGAAGATTTAGTCAAAATAGATAAAGTCGTTGAAAGGTTATGTAGTGAATTACAGGCACTAGATACTGAGTTTATGCTGGTATCTGAATACGGCATTCGCCCTGTTGATAAAGCTATTCATATAAATAAAATTTTAAGAAATGAACATATGTTGACTATTCGTAATTCACTTGGCTTTGAGTTACTTGATTGTGGTGCGAGTGACGCATTTGCAGCAGCAGATCATCAGATTGCACATGTTTATATTCAAGACAAAACTCGTATTGATGAGATTAAAACATTGCTTGAGAGTCAGGATGGTATTGATAAGGTTATTTCAGGAGAGCAAAAAGGACAGTTGGGTCTTGATCATGAAAGAGCTGGTGATCTAATTGCGATAGCTGAAAAAAACGCTTGGTTTACTTATTATTATTGGCTAGATGATAAAAAAGCCCCTGATTTTGCTCGAACTATCGATATTCATAGAAAACCGGGTTATGACCCTTTAGAAATGTTTTTGGATCCAAATATTCCTTTTGTTACAGGAAAAATAATCTGGAAGTTATTATTAAAAAAACTTGGCTTTCGTTCCATGCTTGATGTGATTCCGCTAACACCACACTTGATAAAAGGTAGTCATGGTCGTATAGAAAATAACGAACTATACCAACCTATTGTAATATCAAATCTTAAAGAGGTAGATTCAGTAAAATCTCTTAAAGATATTTACTCACTCGCGTTAAGTTACTTTAAATAGTTCACTGTAATATTTTATATGCCTACTTTGAAGGCTGATATGACATAACTACATGTATCATAGCTAAGAAGAGAGACTAAATTAGCCACACTATTAGGTTGAAAGATTCTTCATAGCTATATAGGGTGTCTTAAGCCAAGCTTTTTGAGCCGTTCAGTATAAATTATAAAACTTATTTCATAATTTATACTTTATAATCTATGCTCATTCAGTACACAATAATATTTTAGTTTTATCTTTTATAGGGATATAAATTTACCTCAAAGATAAGTAGTAACTAGGGAGTTTCAGGATAGTGAATAAGTTTATTAAATACATATTTTTATCTGTTGTTTTTATTCTGCAGGTACAACCAGTCTTCGCTCAAGATCCCATCGTTTACTCGCGGTGTGCTAGAACAACTGAATCGTTAAACTTAACGGCAGATGTAACAATTAATGGGCAAACTCAGCAGGCATCACGGCTGATGAAAGGTTTAGATATTTATGATGTCTTGCCTGATGTCACCAATTTTTTTGGTGATTTCTCAGCACCATGTGATTTAATGTATCGAGATGCTCAGGGGGCAGAGCGTGTACTGTATGATTGTTCTACTACATCAACAGCAGGAAATGCTTGTGCGGCACTTGACCCCGCAGTTTCATTTGATGGTAAAACGATTGCTTTTAGTGTCTTTAGAGGCACGCTTGAGAGTCATAGTCTACGAGTTAGGCACGATGTAATTGACGAGAGTGCAGACCCAGAATATACCGGTTATATTGACACCCCGAATAAAAAATTAAAAACAACAGGCGCTCATCTTCATACGGTTGATGTAGCAACAGGTTCTCTGTCATTTAAGCCTTTTGAACAAGACATTTACGATTCAGGGCCTGCATTTTTAGTTAATGGTAGGCTTGCTTTTACCTCTAATCGAGACAAGCATACTACAACCGTCATATGGAGGTCTTCAGGTTCTAAAGTAGGCACACGAATTTGGAGCATTGACTTAAATTGGAAAAATCTTGATTTAGCCAGTCACCATTCGTTATCGCAAGAGCAACATCCATACCTATTAAAAAATGGCCGCCTTGCTTATTCTAGTTGGCAGGTTTTAGGTGCTCAGCCTTTCAGACATACTAATGGCTCTATAGGTGGTTTCACCACACAAGATAATTTATTCCACCTTTATTCCCAATTTCCGGATGGCGCTGAAAATTTTGCGCTTTATGGTCAGCACAGTGGTGGGCATTTTCCAAGCTATTTTGGTGAAGACCATAATGCAGCTCACTTTATTACGCAAACAAGCGATGAAAGAATTTGGTTTGCAGATTACTATCGCGGTAATAATAATGGTTTAGGAGTGTTGGTTGGTATCATGGCTGAGCCAAGTGGCCAAGAAGGTAAAGCACCAGATGAAGTGCAGGGGCACTCGGACATCTTTGCTCCTAGAGATGCATTGAATTTTGCCGCATGGGCGACTAATGGCGATCATGTTTCGACTACGCTCGCTGCCCCTAGTATTAAACATCCAAATTATGCAGATAACCTTGTGTTTTCAGGAAAAGTAGGGCATCCAGCAGCCCTTTCTAATAACGAACTGATGCTAACTTGGGGCAAGGGTCCCTGTAGTACATTAACCTCTAATACTATCTTTAAAGACTTAAGCCTACCGGTCCCCAATTTAGTTAGTGGCTTTGGCTTAGGTGTGGCAATGAATATGATGACCCACCTTAACTTAGATATTCCAGGCTGCGATGCGGGAATTTATCGTGCTACTACAATTCCTTCTTTACACCCCGGTGATTTAGAGTTAATTGTCGATAACCCTGACTGGCATGAAATTATGGCCAGAGCGGTCGTTCCATATCAAGCGATTCATAGTGTTAATACGCCAGTAAATATTCCTGATTCAGCAGATAAAATTGTTCACCCAGTACTTGAAAAAGGCACGCCATTTGGTCTCTTAGGAGCAGCCTCTATTACTGATAGAGAAACTCACCCGCAAGAAGGTATAAAATTTTCTGGTGAACATCAGTTCAATTTACAAGGTACAGATACCATTAATTATAATGATGAAGACCTTTGTGGTGTGCGGATTTTATCTGTCATGCCAAATAGAGATAGAAATACCTATTATGGCCTGTCGAATCTTTTTGGAGAAAGAGTTGGAATTCTGGGTGAGTTCTCAGTCCTGAATAAGGATAACGCAGATAATAATATCATTGACCCTAGCGGCAATGTAGATACTAGCTTTTTAGTACGTTTTCCAGCAAACGCCCCCTATTTAATGCAAAGTATTGATTGTAAAGGGCGTACATTGAATACCGATATGACTTGGCAAAGTTTACGTCCTGGAGAGAAAAAAGTATGTGGCGGTTGTCATGTACATTCGAAAGAATCAAGAATCACTTTTGATGAAAGTTTTGCTGCCAGTACTGATTATGTTGTGCCACGCCTAGGTGAAGGCATTATTCCCTTATTAAATGGTAAAAATAATGTTAATGGTAAAGAAAAAGTCGGCATTAGAGAAGTGGCTGGTTATGCCTTGAACATTGATTTTACCAGAGACATAATGCCTATTTTTGCGCAGCGTTGTAACGCTTGTCACGGAGGTAATTCTCCTGCGGCAGAGCTTGCTTTAGATATAGCGGGAGATAATAAAGACAAGAAATCGCCTAATGCAACATGGTGGTGTTTAGTTGGCGACTTTTCCCAAGATTGTTTATCATCGGTTAATCAATTTGATACAGGTGAGGGCAATAATAATACTGCTTTTAGAAGACCACAAGTTAGCAAATATATTCGAGCATTTAATTCGTTAGGAAGTTTACTCTACTGGAAAGCGGCGAATGAACGAACCGATAAAAATACCGATAATACCTATATTGATGATATAGATTTTGGTGCCAACCATCCGACTAATATTACTGAGGATGAGTTAGGTTTACTTTCTCGATGGATTGATATCGGTTCCCCCGGTGGTAATAATGAGTTACTAGATACGCAAAAACCAACGCTACATATGGTGCCAGCATCTACTGATAATACTGTCTCAACCGTTAAAATAGGTACTGCTGATATTGGTAGTGGCATTAACCCGAGTAGTTTGGTGGTTTGTATACTCGATAGTAATGACAACTGTATTAATTTAGCCGCAGATGCAGAAATGTCAGGCGTTACCATACTTGATCTTAATATTACCTTGTCAGATCCAACGACTGAAATTCTTGCTAGCATTGAAGATGTTACAGGTAATAAAACTGAAATACGCCGAACAGTAGGTTTTTTGACGAGTGGTAAAAACAGTAATATTACCATTGCTCCTATTGATGATGCTGCTTTAGTTGGCGAAGAGACACTTAATTTTACCGTTTCTGTCACGGATGGTAATTCAGAGCCAAACACTATCACGGTTGTTGCGTCTGATGGGGATGTTGAGTTAGTCAGTGGCACAGAGTATTCTTTAACTCCACCAGACAATTTCCACGATGAGATCTTTGTGATGGTTGTTGTTGTTGATAATAAAAATCCTTCTGATGCAGATAGCACGAGTTTTACCGTATCAGTAACGCAAATAAATACAGCACCTACTTCTGTTTCTACTAATGCGCCTATTGAAACATCAGTGAATATAGCGAGCGCAGAGGTTAATGTGGACGTTATAGACCTTAACGATGATAGTGGTCATACCATCAGCCTTAAAACAGCGCCTGTTAATGGCTCGGTAGTTATCAATGGCATGGCATTAGTTTATACACCGAATAGTGATTTTTCTGGCGATGATACTTTCGAGGTCACTGCAACGGATAGTGAAGGCCTAAGTGTTGACGGAGTTATTGAGGTGGTAGTGCATATAACCAATGCGGCACCAGAATCTGTCAGTGCTCGTATTGAAACAAATATGAATGAACAAAGTGATTTGGTTGAGGTAACGATTGTTGATACCGATCCTGGCGATACTCATACCATCACCCTTAAAACAGCGCCTGCTAATGGCTCAGTGGTTGTTAATGGTACGGCATTAGTCTATGCACCGAATAGTGATTTTTTTGGCAATGATTCTTTTGAGATCACTGCAACCGATAAAGGAGGCCTAAATGTTGATGGAATTGTTGAAGTTGCAGTACATATAACCAACGTGCCGCCAGAATCTGTTAGTGCTCATATTGAAACAAGTATGAATAGGCAAAGTCATTTGGTTGAGGTAACGATTGTTGATACCGATCTTGACGATACTCATACCATCACCCTTAAAACAGCGCCTGCTAATGGCTCGGTGGTTATCCAGGGCACTGCGTTAATTTATACGCCGAATAGTGATTTTTTTGGCACTGACTCTTTTGAGATCACAGCAACCGATAAAGGTGGTTTAAGTGTTGATGGAATTGTTGGGGTTGCAGTACATATAACCAACGTGGCGCCACAATCTGTTAGTGCTCATATTGAAACAAGTATGAATAGGCCGAGTCATTTGGTTGAGGCAACGATTGTTGATGTAAACCTTAATGATACTCATACTATCACTCTTAAGACCTCGCCTGTTAATGGCTCAGTGGTTATCTATGGTACTGCTTTAGTGTATACGCCGAATAATGATTTCCTCGGAGAAGACACTTTCGAGATCACAGCAATAGATAATGGCGGCTTAAGTATTGACGGAATTATTTCGGTAATAGTGCGCACCAATACGGCGCCACAATCTGCTAGTGCTGTTATTGAAACAGCAACGGGGTCATCGAGTCATTTGGTTGAGGTAACGATTGTTGATGTCGATCTCGATGATACTCATACCATTACTGTTAAAACCGCGCCTGTTAATGGCTCAGTGGTTATTGATGGCACTGCGCTAATGTATACGCCTATTGGTGACTTTTCAGGAGAGGATACTTTCGAGATCACAGTAACCGATAGTGCGGGTTCAAGTATTGATGGCACTATTGAAGTGGTAGTACGTACCAATACGGCTGCAGAACCTGCTAGTGTGCTTATTGATACAGCAATGAATACAGCAAGTGATTTGGTTGAGGTCACTATTTTTGATGTCGATTCCAATGATATTCATGAAATCACTGTTAAAACCGCACCAGCTAATGGCTCGGTGGCTATCAATGGTACTGCGTTGGTGTATACGCCTAATAATGACTTTTCTGGAGAAGACACTTTTGAGGTTACCGTAACGGATAAGGACGGTGTGAGTGTTGACGGGGAGGTCAATGTTACAGTAACTGCCAGTTCAACGGGTATTATTAATTGGGGCACCGTAGCAGAAGAAAAAGAGGAAGGCGGTAGTGTTAACTACTATCTGTTATTTTTATTGTTGAATGTTTGGGTTGGTAGAGCCTATAAATACGGAAAACAGCATAAGTAATATGTTGAGGATTTTTATCGCAGAAATATCTAGGACTTAGTACAACTTAATGGCGCTATGTCCTAGAGAGTAAATTTCACTTTTTTATTAATTTTTAGTCAAGCTGCACATAGTTATCGCCACTAGCAAACGCAATTAAACGACTTAGTTGCGTTAAGCTATAACCGCTTTGTTTTTGCAAATCATTAAAAAATTCTTGAATAGCGGTTAAACTTTTTTTACTTTGCAATCCACCATCAATCACTTTTTTTGCTCTTAAATACGCTTCTACATCACTACTTAAAATGAAAGTGTCTTTACCTAATAGGCGTAGCGCATAGGGGCCCGTATTGCCGCCAAGGCGTTGCCCCTGTTTTTTCAAAAACGCCCATAAGCCAATAATATCGTTACTTGGCCAGTCATGAATAAACTGCGCAAAGCTGATGTTTTTATCTAGCGTGATATCAAACATCATTTGGGCATTGGCTTTAATCGTTTTTACTTTATTGTAATTACGAATTATTTTGGGATCAGCGGCTTTTCGCTCAAGCATCTCTTCTGGCATCATCAACACTTTTTCTAGGTTGAAATTAAAAAAATGCTCTTCGAAGTCTGGCCACTTATTTTCTACAACGCGCCAAACAAAACCTGATTTAAAAATTTGTTTGGTAAACGCGGCTAAAATTCTATCGTCACTGAGTTTACTAATGCTTTGCTCTGCAGCGTCGTCATCGAGTAATTTTTTACCCAGTATCTTTTTACCTAATAATAACTCAAGTGCTTGTGCGCCGCCTTTGCGGTCGGCGGCACGTTGATATAGTGATTTAAATGATTCGTGTGTCATTGTTTTTATTAACTCAGTTTAAGATCAGCAGGCCCTAAGCTTTAATGCCTGAATGGCGTAATAACGCCTCAATTTCTGGCGCTCGACCTCTGAACTTTTTAAATAACTCGCTTGGCTCTTCGCTACCGCCTTTTTCTAAAACATTGCTTAGAAATGATTGACCAACGTCTTTATTAAAAATGCCTTGTTCTTCGAATAATGAGAATGCATCAGCAGACAAAACTTCCGCCCACTTGTAGCTGTAATAACCTGCTGAATAACCGCCACCAAAAATATGGCTGAAACCGTGTTGAAAACGATTAAATTCAGGTGCTTGTACTACTGAATATTGTTGGCGCACGTTATCTAATACTTGTTGAATGTGCTGTTCGTTGTTATTGCCTTTCGGATTGAAGCTTTCATGCATGGTAAAGTCAAAAATACTGAATTCTAATTGACGTAACATTTGCATCGCCGATTGAAAATTCTTTGCCGCTAACATTTTATCAAGCAATATTTGCGGTAATGGCTCACCCGTTTCAAAGTGACCAGAGATAAAAGCGAGTGCTTCACCTTGCCAGCACCAGTTTTCTAAAAATTGACTTGGTAACTCTACCGCATCCCAAGGCACGCCATTAATACCAGCAACACTACAAGCATCTATTTGGCTTAACATATGATGAATACCATGGCCAAACTCATGAAACAGGGTGACCACTTCATCATGGGTAAATAGTGCAGGGTTATTACCTACAGGGCCATTGAAGTTACAGGTTAAATAGGCAACGGGCAGCTGAATTGTGCCATCTGATTTTTGTAATCGTCCCACACAATCATCCATCCAAGCACCACCGCGTTTTTTCTCACGCGCATAAAGATCTAAATAGAAACTGCCACGTTGTTTACCTTCTTTATCAAAAACGTCATAAAAGTTCACATCATCATGCCAAACATCGACATCGTCACGCTGTAGAATGCTTAAACCAAATAAACGATTAACCACTTCGAATAAACCAGCAACGACTTTGTCTTTAGGGAAGTAAGGGCGCAACTCTTCGTCTGAAATGGTATAACGGCTTTGTTTTAATTTTTCACTGTAATAGGCCAGATCCCAGGCTTGTAAGTTTTTTTGGCTAAACTCACTCGCAGCAAAGTCAGTCAGCTCTTTAAAGTCTTGCTTACCTTGGTGTTGAGATTTTAATGCTAAGTTTTCTAAAAAGGCCATGACCTCTTTTGTATCATTTGCCATTTTTGTTGCTAACGAGTGTTGCGCGTAGTTATCAAAATCGAGTAAGTTTGCTAGCTCATGACGCAAACTTAATAACTCATGCATAATGGCACTATTATCAAACTTGTTGGCATTAGGCCCTTGATCTGAAGCACGAGTCACATAAGCGGTATATAGTTTTTCGCGTAAACTGGCGTTATCGCAATACATCATTACGGGCAAATAACTCGGAATATCTAAGGTGAACGTATAACCTTGATTATCTTTCGATGCTGCTAGTGCTTTGGCTGCAGTTAGTGCACTTTCAGGTAATCCGGCGAGCTCGCTTTTATCAGAGAGAGTAACGCTAAATGCCTCGGTAGCGTCTAAAACATTATTACTAAAACTAGAGCTTAATTCTGACAAACGCGTCACTATTTCACCGTAACGTTTTTTGTCTTGATCATTGAGCGCTATACCCGAGAGTGTAAAGTCGCGCAGGGCGTTAGTGATGACTTTTTGTTGTGCGGTATTTAAACTGCCAAATTCACTGCTGTCTTTAAGGTTTTGATAGGCTTGATACAAGGTTTGATTTTGACCAACAAAGGTCCCGTATTCTGATAATAATGGTAGGCAAGACTCATAAGCATCACGTAATTCATCACTACTCACTACCGAGTTCATGTGTGAAACAGGTGACCATAATTTAGATAAAACATCATCAGCTTCATCTACAGGCATCACTAAATTAGCCCAAGTAAAGTCACTGTGCTGACTTAATACCTCATCAATTACTTTCTTACAGTTAGCGATAGCTTGCTCTACTGCGGGTTTAACATGTTCAGGTTTTATTTGAGAAAAGGCAGGTAAATCGGTCGCGCTAAGTAAAGGATTAGTCATGATGCTTAATTATTAGTGAATGTTACTACTGATGTAATACCAAAGGAGACATTATTCAAGGCAAATGAAGCGATAGTTAACATTTTTCATCATATTAAAATTTATACAGTGATATTTTACTTGGTGCTATTATTTATGATTAGAGTTTTAGAGTATTCACATCGCTGGTTAAACCAGAGAGGTCAGCGGAAAGTATCACACGAGCAGCTCATTACTGAAAAGCATTAATATTAATGCTTAAACCTTGAATAAAACCCTTTTTGCGCCCACCTTCTATTTAAACAACATATTAACTAATGAGTAAACCATGACACAACATTTTGATTACCTTGCCATTGGCGGTGGCAGTGGCGGTATAGCATCAGCTAACCGTGCAGCAAAGTTAGGCAAAAAAGCGGCAGTTATTGAAGCTAAGTATATTGGTGGTACTTGTGTAAATGTTGGTTGCGTTCCTAAAAAAGCGATGTGGTATGCAGGGCAAATTTCTGATGCGTTAAAATATGCCAGTGATTATGGTTTTAGTCAGCACCTCACTCAAGGTAATCCTCAGTTTGACTGGGCTAAGTTGGTCGCTAATCGAGAAGCGTATATTGAACGAATTCATGCCGCTTACCAACGTGGTTTTGATGCGAATGATGTCACAGTGATTAATGGTTTTGCCAAGTTTGTTAATAAAAATACTGTTGAAGTAAACGGCGAATTAATCACAGCAGATCACATCACTATTGCAACAGGAGGACGTCCCTCTCTTCCTAATATCGACGGTGCGGAATATGGTATCGACTCGGATGGTTTTTTTGCGTTAACCGAGCAACCTAAAAGCGTTGCAGTGATTGGTGCGGGTTATATTGCGGTTGAGTTAGCGGGTGTATTTTATGCTTTAGGCAGTGATACGCATTTAGTAGTGCGTAATGAAAAACCGTTACGCGCTTTTGATGATATGTTGTCAAATACTTTAGTTGAGCAAATGGCTAAACATGGCCCAACACTGCATAATAACAGCACACCAGAGCGCATTGAAAAACTTAGCGACGACACACTACTGGTGCATTTAACTAATGGTAAAACTATTGGGCCAGTTAATACCTTGGTCTGGGCGATTGGTCGTGAACCCGCGACTGATAATATTAATTTAACCGCTGCTGGCGTTGAGTTAGATGAACGTGGTTTTATCAGCACAGACAAATATCAAAATACTAATGTAAAGGGTATTTATGCGGTGGGTGATAATACCGGCCGTGCACAACTAACCCCCGTTGCTGTTGCTGCAGGCCGCCGTTTATGTGAGCGTTTATTTAACAATAAACCTAATGAACATTTAGACTATTCAGGCATTGCCACGGTAGTTTTTAGCCACCCTGTTATTGGCACGGTCGGCTTAACCGAAAAAGAAGCGCTTGAGCAATACGGTGAAGATAATATCACCATTTACAACTCACAATTTACCGCCTTATATCAAGCCATAACCGAAGATTATCGTGATCCAACCCGTATGAAGCTTATTTGTGTAGGCAAGGAAGAAAAAGTTGTTGGCTTGCATAGCATAGGTTTTGGTAGTGATGAGTTATTGCAAGGTTTTGCTGTGGCGATGAAAATGGGTGCAACTAAGCGTGATTTCGATAATACAATCGCCATACACCCTACTTCAGCAGAAGAATTTGTTACCATGTAGCTCGGTATCTGGAAAAGCTACTCTGTAGATTTGTAAGCTCTGGAAAATCATACTAACCTTTAATAAAACTACTTTTATTTCGGGGATAGTATGGTTTCTGTTATAAGTTCCAATGATTTTGAAATTCCACTTATTCATCCTCACTCTAATAATAGTAAGCCTATACATCTAAAAGGCTTCCCTACTTTTTATTCTCAAAGTGGCCAATATCTAACTCCAGTAAACTTATGGCTCAATTATTTAAGTAATATTAAAAAGGATATTGATATATCTTCTTGTGTTAGAGCCATTAAACGATACTGGAACTTTTTAGAGAAAAATCATTATGAATGGAATTCATTCCCTACTCAAAACTATTTGAAACCAACTTATCGATTTAGAAATGATGATCTTTTAAAATCAGCAAGAAACGGAGAAATAGCCTTTTCTACAGCATCACTATACATACTTCATGTTATTAAATTCTACGAATGGGCGGCAAATGAACATTTTATAAACTTTACCGAAGATAATAAACCTTTTAATTATCAGGTTGTTCAAATTGCTAATACAGGAATGATGAACCATAACAACCCACAATTCTCTGTACGTTCTACGGATCTTCGTATTAGAAAACCAGCTAAAAATGAGCAACAAAAACTTAATCCCCTGTCTGAATATGAATTAAGTTGTTTCGCTAATTGTTTAATGATGGTGAATGAAGAATTTAGGATTCACCAATTACTTCAAATTCAATCTGGGTTAAGGATTGAAGAGGCGTGTACATTTCCTTTGAGCGTCATTCAACGCCCTGACAGATTAACACTTCGTTATGAAGTAGAAATAGGGCCGTTCAATGGTGTCCATACTAAATATGGAAAGTGTAGGAAAATAGAAGTACCAAACGCTTTGATGCGTCGGATGTATGAGTATTCAATTAGTGAAAGAAGGTTTCTGAGAATAAAAAAAAATTTGCATCCTAAAGATTATTTGTTAATTAATCGATTTGGCCTTCCTTTTAAGAGTAATAATGTTCAACAGCACTTTCGTCGATTAAGAATGATGCTAAAGCAAGAGCATAAAATAAATTTCATTCATAAAACTCATGATTTAAGGGCTACGTATGGTACCTATCGTCTAGACTCCCTACTTGAATATTTACCTGAAGGTGATGCTCTAGCATTAGTGATGTCGTGGATGGGACATAAAGATGACAAAACCACGTGGAAATATTTGAGATACCTTAGAAAAGAGGAAGCAAACCAGTCAGCGATATTAATGCTTGATCAAATAATGGAAGAGGCTATGACATGAGAGACTCGACGCTTATCATGCAATTAAAAATTGGGATTAATCAGACCATAAAATTTGATTTTAATCGATTTTTCTATTCAGGAGTACCATTTAAAAGGGATTTAGATACCACTTCTTTAGCCAATAGAAATGATGATGTATATCGATGGTTTCATTTTTTCAATGGAACACAAGAATTTGCAGATCTTACAAAACAGTCTTATCTACGTGACTTTGTTCAATTTGTTAGATTCTGTGATAACAGAGGGCTTTTGCCTGAGAGTAAAGTTGGAGCTGAAAATTGGGAACGACATCTTGTTGAGAAAGTTAGACTTGGTTCAATAGGTGTAAATACAGCAAGAAAAATGGTGTCTTGTGCTAAACGTGTGTTACAAATGCTTGGAAATCCAACAGAAAAATGGTTTTCTCCTTATGGATTATTTCGTTCTGAAAGTAATCCAACACAAGGGTACTCAGACCGGGAGTTAAAGGTATTGATTCGACCGATCAATTCGTTTTTTAGACAAATATCTCTTCAAATAATTGCTGAGACAGATGAGTATTTAGCCGCTGCATGCAATATGAAAATAGCAAAATTTACTTTTAATAATCACACACATGATGTGGCATCACCAATAACTAAGTGTTTTAGCGCAGCTTTTTTTTTATTGTCATATTACACATGGGGTAATAGTTCAGTATTGCTAAAAATGGTTAAACCAGCAGATAAAGTTTATGAAGGTGGGAAATGGTTCGAACAGTCAGTTTTGAAACCAAGAGCTAATAAATATGTATCGATCACTATAGGTGATAACGGAACATATCATGTCCC
>JAWSUX010000288.1:0-4567 GCA_033852215.1 Colwellia sp.
TACAGAAGTAGTAAAATACGGGGGTTTATACCACTACTAGACCCTTGCAGAGCGCAGTCATTTGAAATAAAGCTGCAGCGATCTAAATTGATGTGACGGTAATTGATACTCACATTGAATTTTTCAGTTAACCACCAATAAAGCCCTAAAGAGAATGTTTTTATCCAACCACAACTGACTCCCAATAGCATTATCGGGAGCTTAAGGGCGATTTATTACTTGGCTTGTTTATACGTTGCAAAAAACACTTTTAGTTTTTCTAGTGCAGGTATAAGTTCATCTTCATGAGGTAAGAAAACTAATCTAAAATAGCTATGCTCTTTGATATTAAAAGCTCGGCCATGTACAAGTAAAATTTTCTCTTGCTTGAGTAAATCTAAAATCATTTTTTCATCATTTGTAATGCCAAACTTTTCTATGTCTACTTTGACAAAAAGGTACATAGCGCCCATTGCAGGGTGGCAAGATAAACCATCTATATCATTAATCATCTTAGCAGCAATATTACGTTGCTTTAATAAACGACCATCCCCAGTAATTAGCTCATTAATGCTTTGATAGCCGCCGAGCGCTGTTTGAATAGCATGTTGACAAGGAACATTCGCGCAAAGACGCATAGAAGAAAGTATATTTAATCCTTCAAGATAATCTGTAGCATGAATTTTAGGACCCGAAACCACTAACCAACCGGCTCTAAAACCCGCAATTCGGTAATTTTTTGATAAGCCACCCATGGTAATAATCAATACATCTTGCGCTAGACTTGCTGTCGGTATGTGTTTAGCTTCATCGTATAATATCTTATCGTAGATCTCATCACTGAAAATGATTAAATCATGCTTGCGAGCAAGTGCAATAATACCCTGTAATATTTCCTCTGGATAAACTGCGCCAGTAGGATTATTTGGATTAATTAATACAATAGCTTTTGTTTTATCGGTGATTTTTTCTGCCATATCCTCTAAATTAGGATACCAAAAATTCTCATCATCACAGTGATAATGTACTGGAGTACCACCTGATAAAGAAACTGCTGCGGTCCATAAAGGGTAGTCTGGTGCAGGAATTAATACTTCATCACCGTTATTGAGTAAACCTTGCATCGCCATAACGATTAGCTCGCTTACCCCGTTACCAATAAATATATCTTCAACATTAATGTCTTTAATACCTTGCTGTTGAAAATATTGCATGATTGCCACACGCGCTGAGTATATACCTTGAGATTCGGCATAACCTTGTGAGCTTGGCAAGTTACGAATGACATCTTTTAATATATCGTCAGGGGCTTCAAAACCAAATGGGGCAGGGTTACCAATATTAAGTTTAAGGATTTTATGTCCTTCATCTTCTAAACGTTTGGCCTCGGCCGCTATTTGTCCTCTAATTTCATAACAGACATTGTTGAGTTTAGATGACTTGATAATAGCTTTCATGTTGCAGTACTTCTTAAAATAATTAGGTAATTAATGATTATACCAATACTGCCAGAATTTAAAGACTTAGCTATACTTTTTTAGCTTATTTTTGCCGTTTTTAATAATAATTTTTTCAGTCTGCTTATTTTTCCTTATAGTGAGGAAAAGCAAGCATAAAAAAAGGGCCAAAAGCCCTTTTTTCATATCAATTTTTATTACTTAAATAATGACATCACATTACTAATGGCACTTAATGATTTTTCGCCAGTAATACGATTTTTAACTTCAATCTGCTGTGTATCTAGATTTCGCTCGCCAATGATTAATAATAATGGTGTTCCCATTAACTCATGATCAGCAAACATTACACCTGGGCGTTCTTTTCTGTCATCGAATAATACTTCAATGCCAGCTTGAATTAATGTTTGATATAAATTTTCCGCAGTTTCTTTAACGCGAGCTGATTTTGCCATGTTCATTGGTACAATAGCCACTTGAAATGGTGCGATGGCTTTTGGCCATTTTATACCGTATTTATCATGGTTTTGCTCAATAGCTGCAGCAACAATACGAGAAACACCAATACCGTAACAGCCCATCGTTAAGGTTTGATTTTTACCACCTTCATTTAATACCGCGCAGTTCATTACCTCTGCATATTTTTGTCCTAATTGGAAAATATGACCAACTTCAATACCACGCTTGATTTCGATAATACCTTGGCCACAAGGGCTTGGATCACCAGCAATAACATTGCGGATATCTTGTACGTTAATCTCACCACAATCTCGTTGCCAGTTGACGCCGGTAAAAGAGTGGTTATTTTTGTTAGCACCACAAACAAAGTCGCTTAACTGAGCAGCGCTGTGGTCAACAATCACTTCAATCGTTAAGCCTTTAGGGCCTAATGAAGTACTGTGACAGTTAGCAACGTCAGATACTTGTTCATCGGTTGCGAAGGTTAACGGTGAAGCAATGCTTGCTAAGTTCTCAGCTTTAACTTCATTGAGTTGATGATCACCACGAAGCACTAGTGCTACTAGTTTTATCGCTTCGCCGTCTTTAGATGCGCCAACAACTAATACTGTTTTAACAGTAGCCTTTACATCTAACTCAGTAGTTTTGATTAAACGTTCTAGTTTTAATTCTACTGTTTCAATGTCTTGAGTCGGCTCAGTACGTTCGCCAGCAGGGGCTAATGCTTCAGCTTTTTCGATGTTAGCAGCAAAATCACTGGCATCACTAAAAGCAATGTCATCTTCACCTGAATCAGCAAGTACATGGAACTCATGTGATTTTTCACCACCAATAGAGCCTGTATCGGCAAGTACAGGGCGAAAATTTAACTCTAAACGTTCAAATATACGACAATAGGCATCAAACATAATTTGATAGGTTTTTTCTAAACATTCGTTATTTAAATGAAAAGAATAGGCATCTTTCATTAAAAATTCACGGCCACGCATTACACCAAAACGGGGGCGAATTTCATCACGAAATTTATTTTGAATTTGAAAAACATTTAGCGGCAATTGCTTGTAGCTGTTTAATTCATTTGCGACTAATTTTGTAATAACTTCTTCATGTGTAGGACCTAAAACAAATTCACGCTTATGACGATCGTTTAAGCGTAGAAGCTCTGGTCCGTAATCATCCCAACGGCCTGACTCTTGCCATAAATCTGCAGGTTGTACCATCGGCATTAATATTTCATTAGCGCCAGCACGTTGCATTTCCTCACGAACAATATTTTCTACTTTCTTTAGTACACGTAAACCTGTCGGTAACCAAGTATATAAACCTGAGGCAAGGTTGCGAACAAGACCTGCCCGTAGCATCAATTGATGACTAATCACTTCAGCACTCGCTGGAGTTTCTTTTAGGGTAGACAGTAAATATTGACTGGTACGCATAGCTATGGTTTCCGTAAAAATAAGGTAATAAAATTTTTCGCTATTCTAACAGGGGGTAAGGTCTGGAAAAAGTAATAAATGCACAGAGAGTGGATTAATTTTTAGCGGGTCATTTTTTTCACGAAAACCACGACAAAGAGCGCGATAGTAAAGCTACCAGTAAAGGCTTCAAACGCAGCGATAGCACGAGATATTCCTACAGGGGTGAAATCTCCATAACCTAACGTGGTAAAGGTGACAACCGAGTAATAAAGAGAGGACCAAAATAAATCTAAATTTTCTTGGAAGCTATGTTCACTGCTAGCAGCTTGTACAATGTCGTGGTAACTCAGTCCTGTGAAAGTATAAAGGATGGCGCAAAGTAAAATAATTGCCATCGATAAAGTAATAATACGTAGTGGTGCTTCACCGTAACCACAAAATATATCAACAACTTTGGATAAAAACCGTTTAACGCTAAAGAGTGGTAATTGTAAACGGCGCATAGTGAGTTCTTTTTGAATGAAATAGCCGGATAAAGTAAAAATACCTTCCTGCTCTGCATGTTTACGTAGATCGCGATATATCTCTTCAGCTTGTTCTAAAAAATCTATAGATGCTTGTTTATCTTTTTGTACTATTGCCTCTTGAGCTAAAGCTTCTTGTTTTAGCTTTTTCCCCATTTTTACATTCTCAAATTTACTACCGCGCCACTTTACCCCTAACATATTTGCCATAGTTAAATTAGCGCAATTTAAACTGGCGTCACGCAAGTCGGCTTTCATTATACTGGCATTATTTAGGTTGATATTAAATAGATGAGCGCCTTTAAGGTTGGTATGGTAAAAATCCGCATAAGAAAAGTCATAACCATTTCTCTTTTGATGGTTGACTAAATCAATACCTTGTAACTGTGTATTAGTTAAAAAAATACCGCGTAATTGCCCACCTTCTTGCGCATATTGCTTTAATGCGTGTTTCACTTCGTTACCAGACTTATTAACGCTTTTGTCATGCCAATAACAAAAGCCAGAGTCATTGGCTGCACCTGTGCAGCAATAACTATGTTGAGCGTTATTATCAGGGTCTTCGTATTGGCATAGTGATTTTATTTCGTTCATTTAAAGAGTATAGTGCGGCTTTACAATAATATAACGTAATATACTAGAAAAGAGTCGTAACATGATAGTTAACGATTAGTTATTAAGGAAAAAAATGCAAAAAAAAATAACATTCATTCATGTTGATTACCAAAAT
>JAWSUX010000289.1:0-767 GCA_033852215.1 Colwellia sp.
CTGAGCTTAGGTTTAGATAATGTTTCTGATGCTATTCATTTATTAGGTTATGAAGGTGATATTAGTATGAGACCCTCTATGCTGCTTGGAGCAATCAATATGTCGCCTATGGAAATTAATCAAACCTATTTAGCATTTGCTAATAATGGTATGTTTAAAAAAACGCATGCTGTGACTAAAGTGACTTCTGCTCAGGGGGATATTTTATGGCAATTTAAGCACAATAAGGAACAACGTTTATCTCATAATGGTGCTTACCTTATTGATTACGCGTTAGCTAAAGTTGCTCAATCAGGTACGGCTAAATCCCTCACTTGGCGTTTAAAGAACACCGTTGTCGCGGGGAAAACCGGTACGAGTAATGATTTACGCGATAGCTGGTTTATTGGCTATGATAACAAACATTTAGTTACCACTTGGTTAGGTAAAGATAACAATAAATCAACAGGGCTAACGGGAAGTAGTGGCGCTTTGCCTTTATTTGCAAGTTTTATGAAAGCGCAAGGACTGATGAGTAAAGGTTCAGCTATGCCCGATGGTATTGCAATGACACTATTTGAAAAGAAAACTGGCTCAGCGGTAAGCGCGCAATGCGATGGTACAATTAGTTACCCGGCCGTTAGTCGCAGTATTAGTGTTGTTAAAGAGTGTTTGCATGAAAAAAGTGATAATCGCTCTTGGTTTAATAGGCTCTTCGGTGATTAAAGTAAAAAATTTATATTGGCTAATGATCGTAAATACAGTAGAACTGCAAACTGTTTTTATAT
>JAWSUX010000024.1:0-7037 GCA_033852215.1 Colwellia sp.
AAGTGGTGCAATTTCATAGTAACGGAAATTTCAACACGGGTAATAAGCCCAGTAACAATCAATAAATGCAACATAAGCAGATAGAAAAAACGTTGCATAAAAGCAATCGTCACCTGCAAGGTTATAATTTTGCTGTTTTAAAAAAAGCGTATCCTCCACTCGTTAATTTCATTATAAAAAATAGTTACAACCAGCAAGATACAATTAATTTTAGCGATAGCGAAGCGGTAAAAGCACTAAACTTTGCCTTGCTTAAAACATATTACCAAATAGAGCAATGGCATATTCCACAAGGCTATTTATGCCCGCCAATACCAGGGCGTGTCGATTATATTCATTACCTTAATGATTTATTAGCAACCACTCCTAAATCGATTTTTCCTGTAGAAAAAGATATCAATGTATTAGACATAGGTACGGGTGCGAGTTGTATTTACCCTATTCTTGGGCAGAGAGTATATGGTTGGCACTTTACTGCTTCGGATATTGATCCTGTTTCTGTTAACGTAGCAAAAGAGATTATCAAAGCAAATAAAGGCTTAAACAAAACAATTGATTGTCGATTACAATGTAATAACGAACATATCTTTACCAACATAATTCAGCAAGGTGAGTTTTATCACTTAACCTTATGCAACCCCCCCTTTCATAAGTCGCTTGCCGAAGCAGAGCAAGGCACAACACGAAAATGGCAAAATTTAAACAAGCATAAAGCTTTATCCTCTAACGATGCAAAACAAGATAACAGCACATTAAATTTTGGCGGACAAAAAGCGGAACTTTGGTGCAAAGGTGGTGAACTTGCTTTTATTCGTAACATGATAAAAGAAAGCAAACAGTATCAAACACAAGTATTATGGTTTACTTGTTTAGTTTCAAAAAAAGATAACCTATCTAAACTGAAATTCAGCTTAAAAAAAGCCAATGCAAAAGAAGTGCGCGTAGTTAATATGGCACAAGGACAAAAAACAAGTCGCTTTATCGCTTGGCGTTTTATTGATTTATAACTCGCGACTTTATTTTCGACGGTGAATAAAATTTACCGTCACTTCCTAATAGACAATTGTTATTAGCCTGTGTAAGTTTGCTGAGTTGTTATGTGTGCCGAATTCATATAGTAAATTCAACTAAAATCAACTCAATTTAGCTACAGGCAATTAATTCGCCTAAGCAAAAAAGTTGCCACTGCCCTGCTGTCATTTTATTCCAAGTTTCATCATCCGTTAACGGCTGTGTCGCGATAACACTGACAATATCTTTATCTGTGGTTTCTTTGTGAAAATCTACTGCCACTTCCGCATCAATTAAACTTGCCTGGCCAAAAGGTGCTTTACGCGTTAACCAGTGTAAATTATTAGAGCAGTAAGCAAATAAATACTGACCATCGGTAATAATAATATTAGCAACACCTAGCCTATCAATTTTAGCTGCCAAGTTAGCGATAAAAGTAAACAATACTTGTGGCTCAGGTTGCTGCGCTGCAAACTCAAGATGCAATTGATCAAGTATCCAGCAAAAGGCATGTTCACTGTCTGTTGTACCGATAGGTAAATGAAACTGTATTGGCAGCTCTTTTTCAAAACCTTTAAGCTGGCCATTATGTGCATACGTCCAATTTCTGCCCCACATTTGCCTAACAAACGGGTGAGTATTTTCTAAGCAAACAGCGCCTGAATTGGCTTGGCGAATATGACAAATAACCGCTTCACTTTTCATTGGGTATTTAGTCACTAATTCAGCAATAGGAGAGTGAGCGCTCGGCATGGGATCTTTAAAACTTCGACAGCCTTTTCCTTCATAGAAAGTAACGCCCCAACCATCTTTATGAGGGCCTGTATTACCACCCCGTTGCATCAAACCACTGAAGCTAAAACAAATATCGGTTGGTACGTTGGCACTCATGGCTAGAAGCTCACACATTTTTTAAACCTCAAAATAATAATCAAACAGAGAAATATACTTGGCTAACGACATATTTTATTCTATAAATAGAGTATAACATTGACTAAAAAATTTTTTAAATTCAATTACTTTTATTATTCAACTTTATAAAAGTATTTAGATGTTTTTATTAGATCAGAATAACCGTCACTAAAAGGAATATTTACCGATATGATTATTTGGTTTATTGCAGCAATATCATTCACTTGGTTTATGAGTTATTCACGAGCGTCTTTATCAACCTTTACGTTAAGTTTTATCGCTTTAATGGCTGTAGGCTCTTTTTTAAACGTTATTGGTTTTGTTTCTTGGCTTCTTTTTGCCGTTATTGCTTTACCGTTAAATATTGATAACGTGCGTAAGCAATTTATTAGTTTGCCTTTATTGGCGTTATTTAAAAAAATAATGCCACAAATGTCAAAGACAGAGCAAGAAGCAATAGATGCAGGTACAACGTGGTTTGATGCCGATTTATTCCGTGGAAACCCTGACTGGAAAAAACTACATAATTACCCTCAACCTAGGTTAAGTAACGAAGAAAAAGCGTTTTTAAATGGTCCTGTTGAACAACTATGCTCCATGGTAAATGATTGGCATATAACTCATGAAATAGCAGATTTACCTGTCGAGATTTGGCAATTCCTTAAAGACAATAAGTTTTTTGCCATGATAATTAAAAAGCAATATGGCGGTTTAGAATTTTCAGCATATGCGCAATCTCGCGTATTGCAAAAACTTACGGGCATGAGCTCAGTGCTTGCTAGCACGGTTGGTGTGCCTAACTCTTTAGGGCCTGGTGAGTTATTACAAGAATATGGTACCAAAGAACAGCAAGACTATTATTTACCCCGCTTGGTAAAAGGAGAAGAAATTCCCTGTTTTGCTTTAACTAGCCCTGAAGCTGGCTCAGATGCGGGTTCAATTCCCGATACAGGCGTTGTTTGCCATGGTGAATTTGAAGGCAAAGAAGTGCTTGGCATGAGACTTAACTGGGATAAACGTTACATTACCCTAGCACCCATCGCAACGGTATTGGGGTTAGCTTTTAAACTGCAAGATCCTGAACATTTATTAGGGGATACTGAAGAGCTGGGCATTACCTGTGCGCTTATTCCAACAAACCTTGATGGTATTGCCATAGGCCGTCGACACTTTCCGTTAAATATTCCTTTTCAAAATGGTCCTACACAAGGTCACGATGTTTTTGTACCGCTTGATTATATTATCGGTGGGCAGGCTATGGCCGGTCAAGGCTGGCGTATGTTAGTAGAGTGTTTGTCTGTTGGTCGTGCTATCACCTTACCATCCAATAGCGCAGGTGGTGTGAAAACGGCAGCATTAGCAACGGGCGCTTATAGCCGTATAAGACGACAATTTAGACTACCTATTGGTAAAATGGAGGGTATTGAAGAGCCTCTAGCTCGCATAGGCGGTAACGCTTATTTAATGGACGCGGTAACAACAATGTCTACCGGTGCAATTGATTTAGGTGAGAAACCGTCAGTAATATCCGCTATCGCTAAATATCATTTAACTGAAAAAATGCGTTCATCAATAATTGATGCCATGGATATTCATGGTGGTAAAGGCATTTGCATGGGGCCTAATAATTACCTTGCCCGTGGTTACCAAGGTGCCCCTATTGCTGTTACGGTTGAAGGGGCAAATATTCTCACCCGCAGCATGATTATTTACGGTCAAGGGGCTATTCGCTGTCACCCTTATGTTCTGGCTGAACTACAAGCAGCAAAAAATACTGATAATGAAAAAGCACTGAACGATTTTGATCATGCACTATTTGGTCATATTGGCTTTAGTATTAGTAATATTAGCCGCAGCTCATGGTTTTCAGCCACTGCCTCTCGTTTTGCAGCGAGTCCTTTTAATGATGAAACGAAAAGATATTACCAATTATTAAGCCGCTTTAGCGCTAACTTGGCGATGTTATCTGATATCGCTATGTTGGCACTAGGTGCTGATTTAAAGAGAAAGGAGCGTATATCTGCACGGCTGGGCGATGTGCTTAGTTACCTTTATTTAGCCAGTGCCACGCTAAAACGCTATAACGATGAAGGCCGCCACGTTGAAGATCTACCTTTAGTACAATGGGCAGTTGAAGATTCATTGTTTAAAATTCAACATGCTATTGATGAGTTACTCAACAACTTCCCAAATAAATGGCTTGGCAGAAGTCTACGGGTAATTATTTTCCCTTTTGGCACGCTTTTAAAAGAGCCAAGTGACGAAATAGCGCATAAAGTTGCACAAATATTACAGACGCCTAGTGCAGCAAGAAATCGATTAGGCAAAGGTCAATACTTAACAAAAGATGGTGACAATATTTTTGGTAAGTTAGAGCAAACATTAGAAGATATAATACATTGTGAGCCTATATTTGAAAAAGTATGTCGTGCACTTGATCAACGTTTACCTTTTTATCATTTAGATAAAGCAGCAGAGTTAGGTTTAGCCGCTCAAGCAATAACTCAAAGTGAAGCAGAATTATTGATTAAAGCAGAAAAAGGACGTAAGTGGGTTATTGATGTTGATGACTTCGACCCTAAAGAGTTAGTTGCCGCACAAAGTAAAAGTTAACTTTTATAGCAATAAATTCAGTTCATAAAAAATGCACGGTAAATACCGTGCATTTTTATAAACAGCTTTAAATTTCCTATTAGCTAAAAGACAATAACTCTTGGTCTAACTGCATCAGCGTTTTAGGGTCTGCCATCATTGTTTTGGCTAACGATTGAGTTCTTGGTAATAAGCGGACAAAATAAAACTCAGCGGTTTTTATTTTTGCACGATAAAAATCACGATTTCCAACATCAGTAGCAAGCTTTTCATAAGCAGACTGCGCCATTTGTGCCCAAAAATAAGCCATAACGATATAACCAGAATACATCAGGTAATCTACTGAAGCAGAGCCAACTATGTCACGATTTGTCTTAGCTTTTAGTCCTAAACGTATAGAGTATTGCTGCCAATTAGCAATCGCTTTACCTAATGGCCAAATAAACTTATTCATTTGTCGTTTATGAGGATTACCCGATATCATACTTTTATCTTTACAAAAAATGAGCACTTCTTTAGAAAAATTATTTAATGACTTACCACGCGTAAGTAAAATTTTACGGCCTAATAAGTCTAGCGCTTGAATACCTGTTGTTCCTTCATATAAAGTAGAGATACGCGCATCACGAACAATTTGCTCCATTCCCCACTCTTTAATATAACCATGACCACCAAAAATTTGTAGACCGTGATTAGCGCTTTCTGAGCCAAGCTCAGTTAGAAATGCTTTTAGAATAGGTGTGATAAAACCTAATCGATCATCTGCGGCTTTACGTTCTTGCTCCGATTTAGCCATTTCAATGTCATCTACAATTTTAGCGGTGTAGTAGATCATGGCACGACCACCTTCGGATATGGCTTTTTGCGTCATTAACATTTTACGCACGTCAGGGTGTACGATAATAGGATCTGCAACTTGCTCGGGGTATTTTTTACCTGTAAGCGAACGCATAGATAAACGCTCTTTTGCATAAAGAAGGGAGTTCTGAAAAGCCAACTCTGCACTACAAATACCTTGTAAAGCAGTACCAATACGCGCAGTGTTCATAAAGGTGAACATGCATTCCAAGCCTTTATTTTCAGCGCCGATGAGCTGCCCTACCGCATTATCAAAATTTAATACTGCCGTCGACGAAGCTTTTATACCCATTTTATCTTCAATGGAACCACAAGTAACATTGTTACTTTCACCTAAACTACCTACTTCATCGGTTTTAATTTTAGGTACTATAAATAATGAGATACCACGAGTACCCGCTGGCGCTTCTGGTAAACGAGCCAAAACAATATGAATAATATTATCGGTTAAGTCATGATCACCCGCTGAGATGAATATTTTAGTACCTGTTATATTATAAGTACCATCACCATTAGGCTCTGCTTTAGTTTTAACTTGTCCTAAATCAGTGCCACACTGAGGTTCCGTTAAACACATAGTGCCTGTCCACGTACCTTCAGTTAATTTAGTTAAATAAAGTTTTTTTTGTTGATCGTTACCATGAGACTGTATGGTATTCATCGCACCGTGACTCAAACCTGGGTACATTGCCCATGACCAGTTTGCAGTGCCCATCATTTCTGATTTCACCATGCCTAATGACGGCGGTAATCCTTGCCCACCATGTTCAACAGGGTGAGATAATGATTGCCATCCACCTGCCACATATTGCTGATAGGCTTCCTTAAATCCCTTTGGGGTTGTTACTTTACCATTATCAAAGTGGCAACCTTCTTTATCACCACTTTGGTATAAAGGTAATAATTCATTCTCGCAAAATTTTGCACACTCTTGAAAAATGGCATCGACTAAATCAGGTGTCGCCTCTTCAAACTCAGGATACTTTTCATAATGTCCATAATAATCAAACACATCTTCGATTAAGAATTTAATATCTGCTACAGGTACTTTATAAGTAAGCATGGCTATACTCCGACAAATTAAGTAATCATTATTTATGATTAAAGCACTGGTCGAACCACATTTGCAAGTTGTTTTTTAACCGCAATAAAGTCTTCAAGTGATTTATAGCTCTCTTTTCATAAAAAATTAATCGAATCACAGTAGATTTTAAGACATTGATGTTTGGGATTTTGGGATTTTGGGATTTTGGGATTTTGGGATTTTGGGATTTTGGGATTTTGGGATTTTGGGATTTTGGGATTTTGGGATTTTCATACTAAACAAAATTGGCGGAGTGGACGGGACTCGAACCCGCGACCCCCGGCGTGACAGGCCGGTATTCTAACCAACTGAACTACCACTCCGCGTATCTTGTTTTCTTCGAGTTTACCACTGATGTGGACGGGACTCGAACCCGTTTTAACAAAATTGGCGGAGTGGACGGGACTCGAACCCGCGACCCCCGGCGTGACAGGCCGGTATTCTAACCAACTGAACTACCACTCCGCATACTTTGTTATTTCGAGTTTGCCACTAGGTGGACGGGACTCGAACCCGCGAAATACAACTCGTTGTGACAGGTCGCTTATCTTATAAAAAGCTAACCAACTGAACTACCACT
>JAWSUX010000290.1:0-4810 GCA_033852215.1 Colwellia sp.
TTTAATAAAAGCGGGTTTGCTATAAAGTGTTGCTATTACTTATAAATCAGGACGTGCTACTACCTTTATTTCTTTTATAAAAAGAATCGGCAACATCGAAATGGTGTACAAAAATACAAAACTAACTTAAAGCGAGGGTATTATATCGATTGTGGTAGTGCTGTCAATGAAAAGCTGTTATTTGGGGGCGGGGGCATTAAGTTTACTTGCATGCGCTTGTTCGATGAATATCTTTTTATCATGCCAGCGTAGTAGTGTTAAATGATTACCCCAGACACAGCCTGTATCTAACGGGTAAATATTAGTGTGAGAACATGCACCCATTAAGGAAGCCCAATGACCAAATACCCAAACGTGTTTGTTAATGGTGTTAGATAATTGATACCAAGGTTGAATGTTCTTCTCTAGGTTACCATTTATCTTGCCTGAAATTTCTGTCGGTGGCGCTTCTTTTTGATTAAACTCTAATGAACCATCAGCAAAGCAATAACGCATGCGGGTTAGTGCATTAATGCTGAAACGAAACTGTTCAATGTCGGTGTGAGAATTTTGCCAGTTGTTAGGGCTTTCACCGTACATTAAAGCTAGCCACTTATTTCTATCAGGTGATTGTAGTTTACTCTCTATGGCTTGTGCTTGCTCAATGGCATCGGTAAGTGACCATTGCGGAGTAATACCGGCGTGAGTCATGTAGGCCGTCGCTTCAATCACGACGTTATTGCTATTTTTTATACTAGGAATTTTTTGTAATAAAGGCTGTTGTGCCAGCCATGCCATCAATTCTTCAATGTCATCTGCTGCTAATAAGTCAGTGAGTTTATCTGATTTTTTTACTTTTTTGATGCCAGCATAAACGGATAACAAGTGTAAGTCATGGTTACCTAATACTATTTTTGCACTCTTGCCTAAGGATTTTACAAAACGTAAGGTTGCTAATGAATCAGGACCTCGCGCAACTAAATCACCGGCAAGGTACAATTGGTCAACGTCACTGTTAAATTTTACTTGTCTAAGTAAAGCGGTTAATTCATTAAAACAGCCTTGTACATCACCGACTAAATAGAGAGCCAAAATATCACCTAACTATTTCCTTCAGGGTTATTTTCTTCAAGGTTATTATCTTCAGTGGCCTTGTTTTTAGGAGCAATACTTTCTTGTTTTTTTGCCATGTGTCTTTTTGTTTTCTTGGGTGTTAGTTCTTGTTCTGGTGGATTATCAGTAATGAAATTAGCTAACTTAATAAAGTCATCAATGCTTAAATTTTCTGGACGTAACGTTTCATTGATACCTAAAGCGTTTAATTGCTCAACATTGATCAGTTTTTTAAAACTATTTCGGATCGTTTTTCTACGTTGATTAAAGGCTGATAAACAGACCGTATTGAGTGCATTGATATCTTTTACAGGGTTTTTAATTGTCTTGTGTGGAATTAACCTAACAATAGCTGAATCTACTTTTGGTGCAGGCTTAAAGGCTTCAGGACCAATTACCATGACAGGCATTACCTGACATTGGTATTGGGTCATGATTGATAAACGACCATAGGTTTTAGAATTAGGGCCAGCGGCCATACGCTCAACGACTTCTTTTTGTAACATAAAGTGCATGTCTTGCACTTCATCTTTAAAAGTAAGCAAATGAAAAATGAGAGGGGTTGAGATGTTATAAGGTAAATTACCAAAAATACGCAATGGTTTTTCGTTCACGAGCTGAGCGAAGTCAAATTTTAACGCATCAGTTTCAAAAATCGTTAATTTTGGCGCCAAAAAAGGATGATGACGTAAACGGTGCGCTAGATCCCTATCTAATTCAACCACAGATAGTTGTCCTGCACGCTCTATAACGGGCTCTGTTAATGCGCCTAAACCTGGGCCTATTTCTATTAAGTTTTCGCCCGGCTCTGGGTTGATAGCGTCAATAATATCACTGATCACAGCATCATTATGAAGAAAATTTTGACCAAAACGTTTTTTTGCTTGATGACCTAAATGGTTTTTACTGTTCATATTTATGGTTAGCTCTTATTCTTCTGATATTTTTAGTTTTGGTTCTGGCTTAAATTAATAGCATTTTTTAATGCTTCAATCATACTGCCTGAGTCGGCAGTTCCCATACCAGCTAGTTCAACAGCAGTGCCATGATCAACAGAGGTTCTGACAAAAGGTAAACCTAAAGTAATATTAACAGAGGCACCAAAACCTTTATATTTTAGAACCGGTAGGCCTTGATCATGATACATAGCTAAAATGGCATCAGCATCACTTAAGTATTTTTCTTGAAAAATGGTATCCGCAGGTAGAGGGCCAATAATATTCATGCCCTCTTCGCGTAATTGGGCAAAAGCAGGTTCTATAATTTCTATCTCTTCGCGTCCTAAATGACCATCTTCTCCGGCATGAGGATTTAAACCACAGGCATAAATTACTGGAGATTTTATTGCGAATTTTTCTTGTAAATCTTTATGTAATATACGCGTCACTTTCTGTAATCTTTCAAAAGTTATCGCTTTAGAAACATAAGCAAGTGGGATGTGTGTAGTCACTAAAGCGACTCTTAATCCCTCGGTTGCTAACATCATTACGACATCAGTACAGTTGGCTTGATTAGCAAAATACTCAGTGTGACCACTAAAGGCAATACCCGATTTATTAATTAAGCCTTTATGCACAGGGCCTGTTACTACGGCATGAAACTCACCAGATATGTTTTTTTCACTCGCTATACGTAAAGTTTCTACAACATAACCACCATTAGCGTTATTTAGTGTACCAGCAATACATGGCTCACTCAGATCAACATTGAAAATAGTCAACGTACCTGCTTTTTGCGGAGTAATTGTGTTATCTACGTCATAATCAATTAAGGTTAATGGTAGGCTCAATTGTTTGGCGCGCTCGATAAGCAATGTTTTAGAAGCAATCACGACCAATTCTGCTGGCCAATCTTGCTGAGCAATAGTGATCAGTAAGTCTGGACCAATGCCGGCCGGTTCTCCTGGAGTAATGGCAATGCGTTTAGTCATTACTTAGTTTCCTGTGCAAAAATGTCTATATAGGCTTCGTCTCGGGTTTCTTTAATCCAACGAGCGCTTTCAATACCATACTTGCGGTTATTAAGTATCTGGTAAGCACGATTTTCATTTACTTGGGAGGTTGCATCAATGATGCGGCGATCCTCTAATTGAATGATATGCCAGCCAAAAGATGAACGGAAGGGTTTGTGGTAGCCGCCTTTTTTCATTGTGGCTAGAGCGTCTTTAAATGCCGGGTCATAACTTTTGGGATTAGCCCAACCTAAATCACCACCTCTGACTGATGTTGGCCCTTCAGAGTGTGCTTTAGCTAAATCGGCAAAGTTTGCTTCACCAGCTTCTATTTGGTCTAAAAAGCCTTGTAATAATGATTCAGCTTTAGCGTCACTTAAAATAATAGAAGGTTTAATTAAAATATGACGTGCTTTTACTTCTTCTACTTCGACAACTTCTCTGCCACGTATGTCTAATACTTTAACAATACTAAAACCTAAACCAGTTCTAATAGGGCCGACAATAACGTCTTTTTTCTTGCCGTCAATTAGCTCAGAAAAAAGTGTAGGCATTTCGTTAACGTTTTTCCAGCCTAAATCACCACCAGCTAAGGCGTTAGCATCACCAGAAGAAGCAATGGCTATTTTGGTGAAATCTGAGCCACTATTTAAGAGCTCAATAACTTTATCTGCACGTGTTTTAGCTGCGGTCATATCTTCTTGTGTGGCATTCGCTGGAAATTCAATTAAAATATGACCTAAATGATATTCTACATCATTATTCGTTTGTTCTTTCATTACCTCAAGTAAATTGGCTACTTCTTGAGGTGAAATATAAATACGACGCCTAACACTATTGCGACGAACTTCCCCTGAAATAAGCTCTGTACGTGCTCCTTCACGGTACTTCTCATAATCTAAACCGTCTTCGATAATGTTTTGGCGAAATTGCGCCAAGGTGACGTTGTTTTCTTTTGCCATATTTGTAATCGTTTGGTCTAACTGCGCATCACTTACTTGTATGCCCATACGTTCACCTATTTGCATAATTAAGGCATCATCTATGAGTTTGTCTATTACTTGTATACGCAAAGCTTCATCAGCTGGTAAGCTTTGACCATTTTTTTTAGCTTGCAGTTTGATGCTTGCTAACAAGTCAGTTACTTCTGATTCAAGTACAACGCCACTATTAACGATAGCGGCAACTCTATCAAGTAGCTCTTCTTTGGCTTGTACTTGTATTAAAGCACTTAACATAAGGCTAGTAGCTAACGCATAAGTTTTAAGGAGTTTTTTCATATTATTTTAGGGTCTTCTTTCTTTAGTTGTCTTTGTAATATTAATTATTTAGGTAATAGGGACGTTTATAGCCAAAAATACTATCATTAAACATTTCTTGTGTACCAATAGCCGATTGTTGGCCATCTAGTCCTTTGATAATGAACTGTACCATAAAACCACGATCAAATTCATCGCGGTTTTCGTTGTTAAACTCTTCATCGTCTAAGTTTGAATTAATGTGCCTATGATAAGCAATGCGTATAGCCCAACAACAGCTTTCATATTGAAAACCTGCATAACTTTCTAAGCTTCGGCTTTGCTTTAAATCTTGTGTTAGCCTGCCAACAAAAGCCCAATGACTATCAATAGCAATACTGGCTAGCAAGGATACTTGCTCTAAGCTATTACCTGAGACATTACGAGTATATCGATGGTTCAATTGAATTATATTATATTGGTCAAATTGATAATCTACGTTGATTTGTCCTTTGTTAGTAAAACTCTC
>JAWSUX010000291.1:0-4438 GCA_033852215.1 Colwellia sp.
TGTAAATAACTAAATAAGCAGTTAGGTAAGTAGCTAGTCGTTATAAATTAGTCATCTGTACGATAGCTAGCAAGGTCAGTAGTAAAACTTACCCCTTGTGATTTAAGCATATTTATACGTTGTAAATACGCAGCGCCTTTTAACATGTGTAAAGCAACATCTACAGCGCCACGGCGAGTATAGTCTTCTAAGTAAGTTCCTTTTACCCAACTATTAAATGCGCCTAAACTTGGACCTGCCCATATTTGATAGTCCATTTCTCGACCTTTCTCACCCGTATTAGACCAACGTGAACTCAGACCTAAGTACCAACGAAAAATCAATGCCATTTTACGTTTAGGGCTTGATTGTGCCCGCGCTAACATTTCAGGATCACGTTCAGTAAAAAACGCTTCTGTGCCAGCCCAAACATCATCTAGATTTGATCGGAAAATTTGTTTTTCAATTTTTACACGCTCATCACTTGGGATAGCTTCAATAGAATCATAAGCTACGTATAAGTCATATAGTTTTTTTGCTCGCATAGCGAACATAGAGCCACGTTTTACCACTTGTAACTTTACGCCCATTTCGAACATATCCGCTGCAGGTGCCATCGTCACATCAGCCATTTCTACGCTAGCTAATAACTTACGCGTATAGTCCGATGCGCCAGCTTCAACACAAGCTTGGTTAACAGAGCCAAGTACTATGTAAGCTGCGCCCATGTTAAATGCAGCTAATGCAGCTTCAGGGGTACCAATACCACCACCTGCCCCAACGCGCAGTGCGGGGGTAAAATTATAACGTGCTTGCACTTCATCACGCAGTGCAATAATCGTTGGCAGTAAGGTTAAGAACGGACGATTATCAGTATGGCCACCTGAATCTGCTTCAGCGGTAATATCATCCGCCATAGGCACTAACGTTGAAAGCTCAGCTTGCTCTTGAGTAATTTTTCCTTGAGCAAGTAATTTATCAATNNTTTTGTGGCGCTGGCTCCATAAAGCGGCGACCTACTTCGGTGCGTGATACCTTAGCAATAACTTTATTGCCAATATTTACACTACCATCAGCGTTTTTAGATAATCCCGCCAAACGATACCAAACAATATGTTCGGTTAAGCCTAAATATGCTGACGCTTCTACCGTTTTAACACCCAACTTTAAAAAGCGTTCAACAGCACCTCGTTCTAGTGCCTCTTCTGCTGGAGCATGAATTAAATTCACTGCATAAGGGCCATTAGGTAGTTCAGCTTGAATACGACGAATAGCATCTTCTACCGCATCAGGCACTAAACCTGCCGCGCCAAATGAACATAATAAGCCGGCTTTACCTAAAGCAACCACTAATTCAACTGAAGCAATACCGTTAGCCATCGCCCCGCCATGGTATGCGTATTTAACACCATGTTGTTTTTTATACGCATCATCACCTAAATCTTCAGGTGTTAGTTTTTGTGCAAAAGCTAATACATCACTTGTACCTGAAGTCGAGGTCGCGTTTGCTACCCCGTAGTCATGAGTTGACTTTGCTAAATAGACAGGTTTACTTAAATCCATTAAGGCTGATTTAATGTCAACAGTGTTACTTTGAATGCTTTTTGCATCCACTTTCCATGCCCAGTCAATGGCATTGTTATCGGTAAAACTTAAATTCAACATATTTACTTCCTGTTTATTCTTTTATTTTAGCGAAACATCGCTTCTAAATCAGCTAACGAAAAATCCGCATTGGCAAAAGGATTAAAGTTTTTTTGCTCGTAACGCTCTGATAATATCTCTTTCAACAATTTAACTGTTTTCACTTCATGAATATAATAATTTAACCGAGTCTGATTATCTTCAAGATCAGCAAGGTGGCTATCGATATTTTCTTGAACTATTTTTTTACTGCGTCCCGAAAATTTTTGCCACACCAGACTTTGTAAGCCACTATTATATTTTCGCTCATCATTTTCTTGATCTAATGTTTTAATTTTTTCATTTAATAGTTTAATAAGTGCTTGTGCTAATTCTTCATCATTACCGTCAAATATACTTAATTCACTTTCGGGAACAAACTGATGAAACATAGAGATAATAGTGTAAGCATCTTTGTCTTTTTTCGCTTTAACCAATTGAGCCATCAATACACTTTTTTCTGCCCTTAAATGTTCATTTCTCTCTTTATCTGGGTGTAATTTATTGGCGAGTATTTTATATAACTTATTTAATTTACTGCTGTTAAATAAAGATTTTAATTTATTTTGTTGTTGATCTTCAGCTTGTCGACTGTACTCATCATGAAAGTCACCTTCATAACGGCTCTCTTCTGAATAAGCGTCCTCTTCTGCACTGCCATCAAAGCTTTCGTTCAAATGTTCTTTAAGGCTTTCTTCTGCTAAAAACTCTTGAAAAAACTCTTGAAAAGTAGCGGGGTCTTTAATAAATTCAGTTAATTCCTCATCAGAAAAACTTATTTTTCCTTCAAACATTTCCTGACAAAGTGCACGCATTTCTGCGATTAATTCGTCGTCAACATCCATGTTTCCATCCATTTTGTTAGATGAAGCAACTAAAGTATCGCTATATTCTTTGCGTAAATCATTCACCAGCTCGGCATTACCGAAAGGGTGTGATGATAGGCTATCTAAATTTGACTCAATCCAACTGGCTAGCTCTTCTTTTTGCCACAGGGTAAAAGATTTTCGCGGTAAAAAAGACATTAAATGACGCGTTTCTTGACCAAGCAATTCAACGAGTTTGTGCTCTTCTTGAAGAATCTCATTGGTAAAAACTTGATATAAATCTGTTATTTTTCGTTCAACGTTAGCGTTTCTTTTTTGTTTTTTTTCAATTTCTAGCCACTTTTTTGCTAGCGGATCGTTAGTTTTATTTTTTGAATCTTTTTTATCTTTTAAATGTGTAAGCATATTTTTTTGTACTGATACTTTATTAATAGTAAACAAGATTTTGTTACCACTACGGTAACAAAAGCTTGTTAGTTGAATTAGGCTTCTATAATAGAAAGCACTATATCTTTTACTTCATATATACGTAAGCCATCTTTCGATAAATTCGCATCACCCACTAAGCGCACTTCGCTACTTCCGTCAGGTAAAGTGTTTTTGATGATATCGGTAATATGAACATCTAGTGACATTTGTTTATTCAATGGCGTTATTTGACCACGGTATTTCCATTTTACTAACGTTGTCGGTGCGATAAACCTTGGGTTAGTGAATGATTGACCCAAATCATTGCTCAATGCATAGGTTTGCATTAATTCAATTACCGCTTCAACACCTAATGAACCTGGCATTACAGGGTCTTGATGGAAGTGATAACGGAAGAACCAATCAGTTGCATCAATAGTGCGTTCACCATAAACATAAGCAATACCTGCTTTACCACCGCCTTCCACAATAGAAACGGTATCGATGAAGTTCATTTGACCACCCGCCAATTTATAATGTGGTTTGTTAATTGGCGCTTGGTATAAGTCGAGTGCTTGATCACTTAAATCAATCACTTTTATCTCAGATTTAGGGGTATTATTGTCTTCAAACCAAGGGTGGGTAATTTTGCCGTTATCTATACCTAATTGATTCGTTAATGCATCAGCACCAAAGTAACCAAATACAGCCGTGCCTTGATAGAACTTTTCATGCCGAGCTAGGTCATGACTTGCTAATGACACCGCTGCACTTTCATCTTTGACATAAAGCTCAAAGGTAAAACTTTGCACTATCATGCCGCCAGCCATCGTGGTGCTTAATAATTCAGACTTATTAACAATGGTTTTATCGCGTAGATCTACTTGTTTAATTAAATCGCCACTGCCATCAAGGTTACGGAAAAACAGATCTTTTTCAGGATATTTGAGTGTCGTGCCCATATAACCAGAGATAAAACCGTTAGGTTGTAAGGCTATTTCCATAATTAACGAATAGGGCATCCAGTTATTTACACTGTTTTTGGTAAAATACCAAGCATCACTTGGCACATAATACTCGGCAACACAGCTTGATTTATTTTTAAGATCTAAACGTTCACCTTGTACTTCAACTACTTGCGTTACGACTTGTAGATCACCACAAGGGGTACGTGGAGGAATGCGCCCTTGATAAACGTCAAAATCAGCACCAAAACACTTAGATATATTACCTGTGGCAAACTCAAACATGTGCCAAGGCGTAAATGGCGCTTGGTTTGGCACACGGTTTTGTCCTGACACCAATGGCGCTTCAAAATGCTGAATAGGTGTTACACCTTTTTCTTTTGGCGCAGTAAAATCAGACATCACTTTCATTAGTGGACGTTCAGGGTGTTTAAATGGCTCAATACCACGCTCATCAAGTTTACTCACGTCTGCATCACCCGAGATGTTATTCGAGGTATTACTGGAAGTATTTATCGCCGAATTCTCAGTGGAAAGTAACTTAACATTTTTGGGTAAATCAACTGGGTATGGCGA
>JAWSUX010000291.1:4470-4634 GCA_033852215.1 Colwellia sp.
TCAAGAATAATATCAATGTTAGCTTTGAGATAAGGGTACGGCTGCATGCCCATCTCTGTTACTTCCATACGATAGGTCAGCGTATTGTGCTGTGGTAAAACTTGACCACGACAACGAACCGTTTGCGACTCACCTGGCATAGGTTGGAAACGCGCATTGTTCAT
>JAWSUX010000291.1:4674-5600 GCA_033852215.1 Colwellia sp.
TGAGCCAGCCATGACTTGGTCGCCTTTAAAGTGACATGGGAAATACCAATGTTCTGGCGCTAAATCTTTTTGACCTTCTAATAATCCTAAACCCCAATGGCCGCCATTGGCATCAACTTTGGTGATACGTTCTATCATCAAGAACTTCTCTGATGAGAATTTTATTGATGGATTACGTCCTTGTTGATCGTAATCACTGCCAAAACAACCTGCAACATCTCCATTAACCAACTTCATCATGTCATTGTAATCATACTGATCACGTGGACGATTCAATAACGGGGTAAATGACGTTTTAACTGCATTGGCAAATTGTGCTTTGTCTTTGTCGTTATGAATAACACCTTTACCGTCTTTTAACTCTTCATCGGTAAAGAAACCCGCACAACCATTGCGCATGATTAATACTTTTTTATCGCCAACATAACAGTCGTAGTGGAAGAAGAATAATAATTGTTCGCCATTTTTAGCATACGAATCAATGTGAATTTCATAACGCAGTGTTTCACCACCAAAAGCCATTTCTTCAAGGAAGGTTAACTGACAATCAAGTAAACGATAAACTCGGTCACCTTTGGCTTGAAAATCAATGCCAATATAGGAGATTAACAATAAATCACACTGACCTGACTCTACAGACACTGACCACGGAATTTGACCATCAATTAAGAATGGTGCATCAACGGGTATGTCATATTCGGTGCACATGTATGATTTTTTATATTCATTTACGGTGGCCTCTAACTCAGTAACACGCGATACCAATAAGTAATCGGTGGTAGGTAAGCGAACTCGGCGTGAGTAACTATCAATGATTTTGTACTCATCACCAAATACCTTGGCGATATCACCTTCAGCAAATTCAACTAAGTCTTCGGTATCCCAAATAATTTTTTCGGGTTGGCTAAATTGCTCTTTTAATTGCA
>JAWSUX010000292.1:0-13437 GCA_033852215.1 Colwellia sp.
GCACAAGGCTTGAATATGGCTTGTGCATTAATCGTGAAATACCGCGATGAGCAAAGCGATGCATCATTAGAATTAGAATCAATTCTAAGATAATTGTTAGAGGTTAATAACCGCGTTGTCGTAGAGCTCAACTTATTCGTCAGAAGTACTCATTGATAGTCATCAACTCCGTGCTTTTGCCTTTAATTTGAACTCTACAACTTAGCGTTGATTACCTCTGAATATAAATGTCTTATCGATTTAACACTTAAAAGAACATTATCATGACTAAACCGACTTGGTTTGATAGCCGCATTGAAAACGCACTACTTGAACATATTTCACCTGAAAATGAGCAGGCATACTTTGTGTATCAACTTGATGCTTTAAAGGAACATCTGGCTAAATTACAGCAACAAGATGTTATTAAACTTTGGTTTGCTGTTAAAGCGAACCCTTTATCAAAAATAATTCAAACTCTGGATAGTGAAGGTTTTGATTTTGATGTTGCGAGCGCGGGTGAGTTAGCGCAAGTATTAGCGCAAGGTATTGACCCTAGTCGAATATTAAATACTGGTCCCGCTAAGTCTAAAAAACAGTTAAGCGCTTTTGTTGACCAAGGGGTTAGCACTTTTGTGGTTGAAAGTTTGAATCAATTAACTTGGTTGAATGAAGTTGTTACTAATAAAATAATCAGTGAAAGCAGTAGCATTAGTCGACCGACTGTTTTATTGCGCGTACAACTTCAGTGGCCTGATGGTGAAAAAAACCCATTAGGTGGTAATAGTTTAACGCCGTTTGGCTTGTCAGTAGCCGAATGGCAGAATATTCAGGTTAGTGATTTTCCTGCTTTAGATATTTGTGGTTTACATATTTTTCAATGGGGCAATATGCTCAGTAATGAAAAAATGTATTCACTCTGGGGACAAATGGTTAAGCCGTTAACAGAGCTAGCTACAAGTATCGGTATGACACTAAAAATACTCGATTTAGGCGGCGGTTTAGGGATCGATTATCTCGGCGATGGTGCGACCTTGTCATGGCAAAAAATTATTAGTGATTTAACCAATATTAAAGCACAAGCGGGAGTTGAGGAGTTATGGCTTGAGCTAGGGCGCTTTGCTGTTGCCGAGTGTGGCTATTATGTTGTTCCTGTTGTTGATAAAAAAATGAACTATAACCAAGAGCAGTTAGTGCTCGCAGCAGGTATTAATCATATTATTCGTCCAGCGATAACGGATCAACCTTTCCCTGTGACTCTATTAAGAAACTCTCCTGCACAAGAGCAAGCTTTTGATCTTCATGGTCCACTATGCACTAGCATGGATAAACTTGGGCACTTATCTTTACCAAAAGATATTGCGGTAGAGGATAAGTTGGTTTTTGGTTATTGTGGTGCTTATGGGTTTACTGAAAGTATGCCTTTTTTCTTATGTCATGAATTAGCTGCAGAATATGTTTTTCAAGCGGGTGAATTAGTTGAAGTTAGACCTGCACTACCTGCTAGTTCTTATCTTTTTTAAAGTAATTATTTAAACTAAATACTTAAAATATATTGTAACTTGAATTCTACTAATGAATTACCGTAATAAACTTTTTACTATTTGAGAATGACTATGAGTAGCGTTAATACTGCCCTAAAAAAGACTAAAACCTTAAAAAATAGTACGTTGAAAAAAGGTGTATTTAAAAAAAGCGTAATGCACGTTGGTGAAATGGCGAGTGGTGCAAAGCTAACAGTACCTGTTTATTCATATAAAAGTGAGTTAAGTAATGCACCTAGTGTTTATATTCAAGCCAATATGCATGGTGCAGAAGTGCAAGGTAACGCCGTTATTTTCCAACTGCTTGAATTACTAAAAAATGCTGATATTCAAGCTGATATTACTTTTGTACCCTATGCTAACCCTGTAGCCTGTAATCATAAAAATGGCGAATATACTTTAGGTCGTTTTGACCCCATTACTGGCGTTAACTGGAATCGCATGTATCATTTTGATGAGGCAGTTATTGAACCTTTCGCCCAGAAATACTGTGAAGCTAGTGAACAAGATATCCGTACAGATTTCAAACAATTATTGTTAAATGAGATAGAAAAAAACCTTGATGATAATATTTGGGGATTGACGACAGGACAACGTATCGCATATCAGTTACAGCGTCTTGCTCATCAAGCTGATCTAGTGCTTGATTTACACACTGGCCCCATATCAAGCAAGCACTTATATTGTCCAGAGTATGCACAAAACAGTGCTAGTTTTTTTGATATTGAGCACACTATTTTGATTCCTAATGGTTTTGATGGTGCAATGGATGAAGCAACTTTTTGTCCATGGTGGAGTTTGCAGCAAGCTTTTTCTGATTTGGGGCGAAGCTTTGTTATGGGGGAAGGCGTTTTTGCTAAAGAAAGTTTTACCGTAGAACTTGGTTCACAAGAACAGATAGACTTAGATGTTGCTAAAGAGGATGCCGTAAGTATTCTAGCGTACTTGCAACATAAAGGAGTTATTGTCAGTAGTGAAGACCAGTCAGATTATCAGCCCAAAACGATGACTCGTTATGCATGTCACTTAAAAGACTATAAGGCTCTATATTCACCTATGGGCGGCATGGTTGATTATTTAGCTGAATTTGGTAAACCACTGGCTGCAGGTGAGCCATTGGTGCGCATTTTACGCATGGATAATTACGGTGTGGACGAAGAGGAAAAATGGGGGAGTGGTGAGCCTTTGCATTATGTCAGCTTAGACCATACCGTTTTACCTATTCTACATTTTGCCTCAGCTAGTGTTAATCAGGGTACTGAGCTTTATAAAGTATTCAGTAAGTATTTTGAATTGTAAATTTATTTTTTATAAGGTGCTAATTTATCGTTAGCACCTATTTTAGTACTACTATGAGCTCAATTTTAGCGACTGTAGTATTAAAAACTCAACATTAATTAAGTTGAATTTTTAATACTACACCTTGAAACCAAACTGAATGGCGGCGCCAATAGTATCGTTATTTCCTGCAAAAGCCGCCAGATCAAATGTTAAAATATCCCAAGGTGAAAAGCCTAAACCGAATGTATATATATCACCGTCGACATCATTTAAATCGCTGCGTAAACCTAGACGAAATTGAGTTTTTTCATTAAAACTGAACTCAGCGCCAATGGAAGCATATTTCGAGGGTTTTAACGAAATAAAGTGCTCCCTATCGATTAAATCAATATCGGTAGATAAGGTTACCCAGTCATTTTGATAACTAAAACCAATAGCTGTTGTTGTTTCAAGTTTAAAAATAAGATCTTGCTCTCTATGATGCACTTCTTGGCTGAGTAAGTTATTTGTTACCAACGCGGCTTGCCATTGGTGGTTATTGCCCCAGGCAAGGTACAGTCCTAAATCAATATTAGCTGCTTTTTTATCGGTGAGATATTTGTCATTAGTTAACTCAAATTCATTATCATCAAAGTCGCTGATATTTAACTGATTATAGAATAGATCAATGCGTTGATACTTTACTTTTGTCCCAATACTTATTTCATAATTCATATTATCTATAATTTGATAACCTGCCATGATTCCTGCTTCAGCAACAGAATAACCAATACCATTGGCAGTTGACTGTAACTCATCTAGGTCTAAGCTCTGTTGCTCAATTGCTTGCGCTAATAACTCTTTATCATCTTCATTATAGTTAGTTAAACCACCAATTCGACCATACTGGTTAGTGAATAAACCGAAAGTTAATAATCGAGTAGGAATGATTAGTTGGAAGTTAATGCCGTTTCTAACATTAACTATTTTATTATCGATACGTTCCAGCTCGTTAATTATTACATCTGCTTGTGCGTGTAAATTATCGGGATCTGTTTGTTGCAGATTAACATCATGCGCCAAATTATCAAGATTATTGGCAATCGCCTCAGCACCGTCAATAACATCATATTGATCGCTGCCCATTCCCGCTAAGTTAAAGGAAAAAAACACATCATTTGTTGAATCATATTGAGTAAGTAAAGCAGGGTTGCTTAACGAAGAGGAAAAATCTTGTGTGATTGCAGTGAAACCCTGACCTGCATTTTTTGCTGAGAAGCTGTCAGCGCTAACCGGTAAAGTGAAGCTTAGACTTAATGCGAGACTTAATGTGGGAAGAATTTTCACATTAGCTTTGTATATATCTATATTTTTTAAGTGGCTTATTCGTAAGTAAAAATTTTTCTGATAAGTGAGGAAAGAGGGCTTAAGGCGATTATCCATATTTTACTCATTATATTTATTTTTAATATTATTTTATATCAGCTAAGTCTAGTTGCTAATTTGTTATCTTACCTATTTTGTTCATCACTGATGAACAGTTTTAATTGCTTTGGAAGATTGTAGGGACTCATTAATTGTTATACTATAACAATTAATGAGTCCCTTAATGAATGATTATTTAAGCAAAAAAGCCAAAAGCATCAATGTAATAACATTGTTGGCTTTTTTGTTGGCGTTTTTTCTTCATAGCCAACATATTAGCAAACCTCCGATAGAACCTGACATCGGAGGCGATTATCAAGATTATCAAGATTGTCACCTCTGTCAACAAGGCGTCGATTCAGCAGCGAAGCCCCCTCGTTTAATTGTCATTATTCGAGAAAGCCTTGCGCTGGTGATACTTCACTTCATCGCCAGTATTGATATCAAACAAGCTTATGTTATCCCTCAGTTGAGAGCACCACCCTTTCCCCTGTAATTTTATCTATTCATTTTATTATCTTATGCACTTCCAGCTAACTTACTGTTAGGAATGAAGTGTGTTTATTGACAAATTAAAAATCATTGGAAAACCTATATATGTCTTATATGAACGTCTGTTCCTTATCAGCCGTAAGTTTATTACTTGCTCAAACATTTACTCCAGCCGCTTTTGCTCAAAGTATTTCAGGGAAAACAGTTAATACGCAGGGCGAACCTATTAGTGGCGTTTTAATCGAATTAGCGAATCATTCCGAAGTGACTCATTCAAATAAACAAGGAAACTTTAGTATTAATAACATTGCTTCGGCTACGTTTGAATTACATGCGAGTGCTAAGGGTTATAGCCATATAAATTATACCGTCATGATTGCTGAAGCTGATGTCTCAAATATTAACCTAGTTTTAACTCCTTCAGTGATGGAGGTTATTGACGTGCATGCGACACCGTTGCACTCATCTACGATTGAATCAGCAATTCCCATTAATGTGATTAGCGCTGATGAGCTTAGACTAAAACAAGCTACTACTCTTGGTGAAACGTTGAAAAATGAAGTAGGAGTACATTCAAGTTATTACGGCTCTGTTGCCAGTAGTCCCATTATTCGTGGTTTAGATGGCCCCCGTGTATTAATAATGCAAAATGGTCTTGATGTAGGAGATGCCTCGCGTGTAGGGCCTGATCATATTGTCGCTGCGGAAACCAGTACAGCCACACAAATCGAAGTATTACGTGGCCCTGCCACGTTATTTTACGGTAGTGGTGCTATTGGCGGTGTGGTTAATGTTGTTGATAAGCGAGTACCCACTGATAGCGTTCAGGAAATAGATTATTTGTTACAATATAACGATGTTTCTAATGAGAGGCAGGCGTCAATTAATTTACAAACGGGCACAGAAAATTTTGCCATTAATGCTGATGCTTTTTGGCGTGACAGTAAGAACTTTAAATTACCTGAAAGGTCTGGGCAACATGAAAAACATGAAGAAGAAAGTAGTCGTTTAGTCAATAGTGCAATAACAGCAAGTGGTGCAACCATTGGGACAAGTTATTTATTTGAGCAAGGTTTTGTCGGCTTTTTTTACGGTCGATTAGATAGAGAATACGGTATTCCTGGACATTCTCATGCAGGTGAAGAAGAGCAGGGCGTTTTTACTAAAATGAAGCAAGATAGATTTCAACTGTTAAGTGATTATAATTTTGAGCAACGTTTTATTAATAAACTTACCACTAAGTTTGCATTTACTGACTATCAACATCAAGAAATAGAAGCGGCAGTTGTTGGTACAACCTTTAAGAATAAAAGTATGGAAGCAAGATCGGACTTATATCATCAAGATTATTTAGGTTGGCAGGGGACATGGACTTTTCATTTTAAAACCTCTGATTTTAAAGCCCAAGGTAAAGAGGTTTTTTCACCTCCCTCACAATCACAAATGTTGGCACTTGCTTGGTTAGAGGAGAAACATTTTGGTGATGTACTAATACAGCTTGGCGCAAGATTAGAGCAAGTAACGCTTAATGCTGATGATAGCGAAGTTGGTTTTCCAGAAGACGAACACAGTGATGAACTAGCACAAAGTCATGGCGAGCACTTAGTTGTTTTTGAACGACAATCTTTTACACCTATTAGCACTTCATTGGGTTTGGTATGGGATTATCACGCAGGTTATAACTTGGGTTTATCTGCGGCATTTTCTCAGCGAGCACCAAGTGCTGGCGAATTGTTTTCCTTTGGTCCTCACATTGGTACTAATACTTTTGAAGTAGGTGCCTTATTTGAGCTTCATCAAGAAGGTGATGAAATCCATGTTGAGCTGGCAGAAAAGTCGCCAGAGGTTGAAAGCTCTTTTAATTTTGATGTAACTTGGCGTAAATTTAATGGTGACTTTGGTTTTGTTGTCAGTGCTTTTTATAATCATATTGAAAATTATTATTATCAGCAAGACTCAGATTTGCTCTTTAATAATGAACATGAACACGGCGAAATAATAGAGACTGATCATGATGAAGCGTCTCATGAAGAGGAAGGCTTGCCTATTCTAGTTTATCAACAAAACGATGTTGCGATGTATGGTGCTGAAGCGCAGTTTGTTTATCAATTAACTACTAAGTTAAAAACTAGCTTACTTGGAGATGTTATTTACACAAAACTTGATGATGGGGGCTATTTACCACGTATTCCGCCAATGCGATTGGGCGCTATTATAAACTATCAAGCAGATAAATTTGATAGTGAATTCAGTATTAGCCATTATTTCAAGCAAGATAAAATCGCGGCATTAGAAACACCGACAGATGCTTATACTATGTTAGATGCTCATTTAAATTATTATCTAGCAGGTGTTGGTGATGATTTCGTGCTGTATGTTAAAGGTCAAAATTTAACGGATGAGTATGCACAAGTACATTCTTCTTTTCTAAAAGAGGTAGCGCCATTGCCAGGGCGTAACTTTAGCGTTGGTATACGAGGTAGCTTTTAATTGCTCTTTGAATCCATTTATTTAAATAAATGTTGAAATATACTGCTGTTCGTAAAGAACAGCAGGAATAACATATTTTTCTTGTTGTTTACACTAATTTTATGCCGTTAGTGACCAGTTTAATCTTGCCATTTTTTAGCAAGTTACCGACCGTGGCTTTAAATGTTTTTTTGCTTACCCCTAAAGTACGCTTAATCAACTCAGGTGCACTTTTGTCATGTAAAGGGCTGTAACCGTCATTGGCTTTTAAGTGCGCTAATAAAGCATCACTAAAATTATTGACTTTATCTCTGCTGCCGCGGGTAAGAATAAGGTCAAGGCGATCGTCTGGGCGTACTTGTTTGATATAACCTGTTATTTTTTTACCAATACGTAATGGTTGAAAAATCTCATTGTCGTATAATAAACCCCAGTGTAAGTCGTTAACAATTGCTTTAAAACCTAAGTCAGTTTTTCCGCCTATAGTTAAGTTAACTTTGTCACCTTCGTTATATTCAGCGGGCCAAATATCAATAAATTTATCGAGTTTACTGGAAGCAACGATGCGATCTGTGGTTTGGTCAAGAAATATTCTAACTAAATAATATTGCCCTTCTTCCATTTTAGTATGCTGCTGGTTATAAGGTACCAATAAATCTTTTGGTAACCCCCAATCTAAAAATGCGCCCATTTTATTTATTTGTGCAACTTTTAAAGAAACAAACTCTCCTACTTGGCCAAGTGGAGTCGTTGTTGTGGCAACTAACCTGTCGGCAGTATCACGATAAATAAATACTTTTAATATATCNNAGTTGACAATTTTCAGGCAAATAACGATTGGGTAATAATATTTCACCTAACTCATCGGCATCAAGGTAAGCACCATTATCGTTAATTGCAACCACCTTAAGCTGGTTGAGTTTACCTATTTCTGCATGAGGGGTAAGGTCAAAAGTTGTCATTGAAATATCGCCATAAAAAAAACTGGCGCTATTGTAACTTATTAACGCTTATAGCGCGAAGTACTAATAAATTTAGTAAACCATAGTGATTTTTTGTGGTTAATTATTACAAATAGTTATAGTGAAAAAAGAGTATTAAATAGTGAAAAAAAACATCTTTAATATAATTTAATCTTATGTAAATTAATTTTTTGCTAAGCACTATAGATGCAAGAACATTTAACCTGTTGAATTATTATTATTTATTCTAGTTTGTGTTCGTGTTTAGCCTTTTTTAGTAACATGGCGCGTATCTTGAAATGCTACTTGTAATAATGCGTTACATCTTTGTGATTATTATGTCATGCATAATTGGTTATTCTAATAGGCATAAAATTAATAGTAAAACCGATCAAACGACTATTTATTTCAACTTATACATTCATTTTATATAGTAGAAAAATATTACACCTTATTAAGGTAAAAGGATTAACGTGGCCACTAAAAAACAAATCATTATACCTATTGTTATTTTATCTCTAGGGATTGCTGCTATGGCGGTATTTTCTAGCTTGAAAAAACCACCAGAAGAAAAAGAAAAAGTTGATAATACGCCTATCGTTGCTGTTGAAAATATATCCGTTGCAGAAATGACCCTCGAAGTAAGCTCTTACGGCATGGTAAAACCTAAATATGAAACGGAATTAGTTGCGCAAGTCAGTGGTGAAATTGTTGAATTGAGTAATGCTTTTGTTCGTGGTGGTTTTGTTAAGAAAAATCAATTGCTGGCACGCATAGATCCGAGTGACTATCATGCTGCTTTAATTGATGCACAAGCCAATATTGCTTCAGCACGTGCGGCGTTAGAGAAAGAGTTAGCACAAGGTAAAGTGGCAGAACGTGAATGGAAGCAAATTAAAAATACTTCGCCAACTGAATTAAGTTTGCGTAAGCCGCAGTTAGCGCAAGAGCTTGCCCGAGTCAAAGCAGCACAAGCTTCCATTTTACGAGCCGAGCGTAATTTAGAAAGGACTGAAATTCGTGCGCCTTACGATGCCTTAATTGAAAACCGTAATGTCGGTTTAGGCTCGTTTGTTGGTACAGGCAGCAAAATAGGGCACGTATTAGGCACATCAATTGCCGAAATTCGCTTACCCGTAGCTGATAATCAATTGGCTTTTTTAAGTGAAAAAGGTAACGAGAAACGTGGTGTCAATTCTGTTGTTACTTTAACAGGAGCTTATGCGGGTCAGGATAGCCAATGGCAAGCCAGAATTGCACGCAGTGAAGGCGTTATCGATAATAAAAGCCGTATGACTTACTTAGTTGCTGAAATTAACAACCCTTATTTATTGCAAGGGGAATTAGCTGAGAAAAAGACTAAGGGCAATACCAGTGTTAGTCATATTGTACCATTACGTTTTGGCTCTTATGTTCAAGCTGAAATATCAGGTATTGAAATTGCTAATGCGAGCATATTACCTCGTTATTTAGTGGTAGGTGGTAAAGTAGCCCTGTTAAGCAATGATTCAAAACTTCATTATGCAACGATTAATATCGTTCGCCAACAAGGAGCTAATGTTGTGATCTCTAGTGGCTTACTTGATGGTGATAGATTAATTATATCCGCGTTAGATTATCCAGTTAACGGTATGAAGCTGGCGTTAATTTCGGATAAAAAAGAACCGCAAGCCCCTTTTGATAAAAATACAGCAGTGCAAATGGCTAGTACTGACAACAAAAATGAAGGGAGATAGTGATGACTACGCACTCTCATGATGATGTAAGTAAAATAGACACCAGCATAGATACCAATACTGGTATTATTGCTTGGTTTGCTCGTAATAGTATTGCGGCAAACTTATTAATGTTTTTTATTTTGATTGGTGGCAGTTTAACTGCGTTAACTATCAATAAACAAATGTTACCACAAAGTGAATTAAATTCTATAACCTATACCGCGCCATACCCAGGTGCAGCCCCTCAAGAAGTTGAAGAGGGCATTACCATTAAGATTGAAGAAGCATTAAAGTCAGTGCAAGGAATTAAAAGGGCGATAACCTATTCTAATCGGGGGTACTCTAACGGTTGGTTTGAGGTTGAACTTGATTACGACCCTCAAATTGTACTGGAAGAAGTCAAGTCAGCCATTGGTGCTATTTCTAGTTTTCCCGACGGTATGGAGCGTATTAAAGTTGAGCGAGAGAAGTTTCGTCAAAAAGTCATGTACATTAGCTTGTATGGCGACTTAACTAATGAGGAGTTAAAAGAATTAGGTCGCAATATTCACAATGAAACTCAGCAGCTTCCTGGTATTAGTATCTCTGAGTTATACAGTGGCCTGTCGTATGAAATATCGATTGAAGTTAGTAAAGACAAACTACGTGAATATGATTTGAGCTTTAGCGATGTTGCTAATGCAGTGCGTAATTATTCTCGCAATATGTCAGCAGGACAAATTCGTGCAACCAATGGTTATATTAATTTAAGAGTTGAGAACCAAGCTTATCGAGGTCATGAATTTGAACAAGTGCCAGTAATCACGCTTAAAGATGGTACTAAAGTGTTGCTGGGTGAAGTGGCCACCATTAATGATGGCTTTGAAGAAGGTTTACAATATTCGAAATTTAATGGTGAAAATTCAATAACATTATTTATTGGTGCATCAGCAAATCAAAGTATCACTAAAATTGCCGATATTATGAATGCTTACGTTGAGCGTAAATCAGCTATTTTACCTGAGGGTGTCAAATTAGAGACCTGGGTTGATATGACATACTACTTAAACGGTCGCTTAACTATGATGTTAGACAACATGCAAAGTGGCGCCATATTAGTTTTTTTAATGTTGGCGTTATTTTTACGTGTACGTTTAGCTTTTTGGGTGATGATGGGCTTACCTGTTTGTTTCCTTGGTACTTTGTTGTTCATGCCGATGGAATTCATTAATATTACGATTAATCTTGTTAGCTTATTCGCCTTTATTTTAGTGCTAGGTATTGTAGTGGATGACGCCATTGTGATGGGCGAGAGCGCCCATGATGAAATTGAGAAACATGGTCATTCAACTGAAAATGTCATACGGGGGGTTAAGCGTGTTGCTATGCCGGCAACCTTTGGTGTGTTAACTACTATTGCCGTATTTGTACCGCTTTTATTTACCGAAGGCCCTGCCTCAGTCTTTGGTAAGGCGATTGGTGGTGTGGTTGTTCTTTGTTTGATTTTCTCTTTGATCGAGTCAAAGCTTATTTTACCCTCGCATTTGGTCAAAATGAAAATCAAAGCGTTTAATCCTAAAAATCCGCTCGATAGAGCACGTCGCTTTATTGATGTTAAGTTAAAAGATTTTATTCAAAATTATTACCAGCCGGCACTTGCTGTATTTCTTGAGTATCGTTACGCGATCTTGATGTTTTTTATTAGCTTAATGTTGTTAAGTGCAGGCTTATTTTTTGGTGGTTTTGTTCGTTATATTGGTCTACCTAAAATCCCTAATGATTTCCCTAGTGTCAAGGTCGAAATGAATATTGATGCTTCTGAAAAATCTACGCTGGACACTTTACTTAAGATTCAGGGACTTCTTTTTAAAGTAGATAAAGCGGTGGAAAGCAAGTATGGCACATCAATGATTTCGGATATGCAAGTCGATTTGCGTAGCAGAACCCGTGGTGAAATAATGGTAAAACTTATTGTGCCAGAAGACAGACCCATTAATACCTTTGAACTTGCTGACATGTGGCGTAAAGCTATGCCAAATTATCCTGGGGTAAAGTCATTTACTATCAGCGATAACCTTTTGAGTGGCGGAAGAGAAGATGGTGATATTGCTTTTAGATTAGAGAGTAATGACGAAGCGCAGTTACTTGCAGCAGCTCAAGAGCTAAAACGTAAACTAAACATGGTTAAAGGTGTTGCTGATATCAATGACTCACACCAAACGAGTGTTAAAGAAGTACAATTTACCTTAAAACCTTTAGCCTACAGTATGGGAATATCATTAGCTGAGATTGCTTCACAAGTAAACTATAGCTTTTATGGCTTAGAAGCGCAGCGCATATTGCGCGATAGCGAAGAGATTAAAGTCATGGTGCGTTATCCTTTAGCACAACGAAGCAGTGTTGGCCATGTGGATGATGTATTGATTCAAGCGCCTAATGGTGCGGAGTTGCCACTGTCTGAATTGGCAGAGATAACGTTAACTGATGGTATTACTAGAATTCGCCGTGAAAATGGTAACCGAACGATTAATGTTTGGGGTAGCGTTGATGCAGAACAGGTTGAACCACTTGAGCTTGCTAAGGACATTCGTGATAATTTTATTCCTAAGTTATTAAATAAATATCCAGCGGTTAATAGCGAACTATCCGGTAGTATTCAAGAAGAGATGGATGGCGTTGCGGATCAAATTCGTAAGGCACTCATTTCGTTTATGGTTATTTTTTCATTGTTAGCGATACCGTTAAGATCGTACTCGCAAGCTGTGATGATCATGACCGTTATTCCTTTTGGTATTATTGGCGCGGTGTTTGGTCACTTTATACTGGGAATGGATCTTAGTATATTTTCTGTTTTTGGCATTTTAGCGGCGGCAGGTGTTGCGGTTAATGACTCTTTAGTTATGGTTGACTATGTTAACAATGCTAGAAAGCGTGGCGAACGATTAAAAGATGCCGTGATGCATGCGGGTACTAAACGTTTTAGAGCAATCATGCTGACATCGATCACTACCTTTATTGGCCTAGTGCCTATTATCTTTTTTGAAACCAGTGCCCAAGCACAAATTGTTATTCCAATGGCAGTGTCATTATCTTTTGGAGTATTATTTGCAACAATTGTTACTTTAGTCTTTATTCCTAGTCTATATATGATAATTGAAGATATAAAAAAGGTGTTTTCACGTAAAAAGAATAAAACGCAGCAGGCTGAATTAGCAACAACTAAAGAATTACCTATAGGCTAGTTGATAAATGGTTATGTATAACTAAGAAAAGCCATCGATAAGTCGATGGCTTTTTTATGCGTGTTATTTATGGTGTTTATTTGAGATAACGTCCGTATCAAAAGGGCTGTATTGATCTTTGGTAGTCATATTTACTATTGCCGAGATCACTGAATACGCTAATGTTTATGCACCAGCTCCCCTTATGTAGGGCAAACGGGTTAAAACTATGCAGATGAAAAGCCTACGGTTAGCACCTTCATCATATAGGCTTCATCCCAACCTGCTTTTAGTCGCTTAGTTTTAACACCTACTCTTACGCTTTTTTCATTCTTTAGTAGATTCAGTGCTATTTTATTCATCATTGAAAAATTTTCTGCCCCATAAC
>JAWSUX010000293.1:0-3178 GCA_033852215.1 Colwellia sp.
ATTAGTACGTTAGCTAACTCGTTGGTTATTTACTTTTTATCGGTAAAATGACAGATTAAAAATTCAGGATGACAAATGACTACCTTTGTTCATGAGCTTATAAGCCATAGCGCACAGAACACACCAAACGCTATCGCCTTACAGGTTAAAAACTGTCAACTAAGCTACCAATCACTGAATAAAGCAACACAACAAGTCGCGTATTCTTATAGCGCATTAAACCTTAAGCAAGGTGATCGCATTGGGGTTTATCTCGCCAAAACCACTGAAAATGTTACTAGCACTTTTGCTTGCTCTATAGTCGGAGCAGTCTTTGTTCCAATAAACCCCGTATTAAAAGCACCGCAAGTTGAGCATATTGTTAACGACTGTCAGGTTAAGTGTTTAATAACTAACAAAGCGAGGTTAAAGGCGCTTAATCCGATACTAAGCAAACTTCATCATTTAACACAGCTTATTATCACTGATGCAACAAGTGAAGAAGTACAGACTCTACAACTAAGCATTACCCTACCCGCTCTCTCTTGGGCTGATTTTCTCTCATTAAAAAGTAATCAGGTTAACTCCGCGATAAAGCAACACGACAGTGATCTCGCTGCAATTTTATATACCTCAGGTAGCACAGGGAAACCTAAAGGTATTATGCTAAGTCATGAAAATATTGTGCTAGGCGCTAAATCAGTAGCCCAATACTTACAGAGTAATAAACAAGATAAAATATTAGCCGTACTGCCATTAAGTTTTGATTATGGCTTAAATCAATTAACAAGCAGCTTTCTCGTCGGCGCTCAGTGCATATTACTCGATTACCTCTTTGCTAATGATGTTATTAAAGCGATTGAAACACATAAAATAACAGGATTGGCTGCCGTACCACCACTTTGGTCACAATTAATTAAAGCAAAATGGTCTGAAAAAACGACGCAATCATTACGGTATTTCACTAACTCAGGTGGCGTTTTAGCACCGAGTCTTTTAAAAAAATTACGTGATGTTATGCCAAACGCTACACCTTACTTGATGTATGGTTTAACTGAGGCTTTTCGCTCTACTTACTTAGACCCTAATGAAATTGATAATAAAATAGGCTCTATTGGCAAAGCTATCCCTAATAGTGAAATTATGGTAATAAACGCCACAGGTGATGAGTGTAAAACAGATGAGATTGGCGAGTTAGTACACATTGGCCCTTTAGTTAGTTTAGGTTATTGGCAAAATATTCAAGCCAGTAAAGAGCGTTTTAAACCAACACCCGCACAAGCAAAAAACATTAACGGCACAAAATTAGCCGTGTATTCAGGCGATTTTGTTAAACGTGATAACGAGGGATTTTTATACTTTATTTCTAGACAAGATGAAATGATAAAAACTTCAGGTTATCGCATTAGTCCAAGTGAGCTAGAGGAAGTAATTTTAACTCACAACGTCATTCTTCAAACCTGTGTTATTGGTGTCGCGCACGCTGAATTAGGACAAGCAATTTTAGCTGTTGTTACATGTAAAGATAATCAAACGATTAACACCGAACTTGAAAAGTTGCTATTAAAACACTGCCAATTAGCGTTAGCTAACTACATGATGCCACAAAAAATTATTATTTTAGCTGACTTACCTTATAATGCTAACGGTAAAGTAGACAGACAACAGCTCAAAAAAAACTATCATGACTTTTTTACTAAAGCTTAGGAACTAGCTCGCTATGTCACAACAAAGTTCAGCAAAAAAAACGTTAACTCCAAGTACTTTTAAAAATTTTATTTCTGTAAATAATGAACTAACCATTGGTGGGATCTCATTAACTCATATTGAAAAATTACTTGGCCAAACTCCTTTTTATGCTTACGACAAACAACTAACATGTCGAAAAATAGCGGATTTACAAGAAAAGTTACCCAATGATATTTCTCTGCATTATGCAATAAAAGCAAACCCCTACCCTAGCCTAGTACACCTTATTTCACCACTCGTTGATGGTTTTGATGTCGCGTCTAAAAAGGAAATGTTATTAGCAATACAATCAGGCATGCATGCTAAAAAAATAAGTTTTGCTGGGCCTGGAAAAACAGCTACAGACATCACTGCTGCAATTATCGCTGGTGTAACGTTACATGTAGAATCAGTAAACGAACTGAGTCTTGCACAAAAAACGGCAGAAAAACTAGGTTTAATTGCAGATATTGCACTGCGTATTAATCCTGTATTTGAATTAAAATCTTCTGGTATGAAAATGTCTGGTGGTGCAAAACCCTTTGGTATAGATGAGGAGTTATTACCCGAAATATTAAGCCAATTTCCATTAAAACATCTTAATTTACGTGGTTTTCATATTTTTTCAGGTTCACAAAACCTCAATAGCGATGCAATTATAACAGCACAGCAACAGACTTTTGCTTTAGCTAAAAAGTTACTCAACTTACTTTCCAATAAAATAAAAATCGACTATATCAACATTGGCGGAGGTTTAGGTGTACCTTATTTTAAAAATGAACAGGCACTTGATATAACACCCATTTGCGATAACTTGGCTGAATTACTAACGCAATATCAAAGCAACTTGAACGGTATTGAAATAATTATTGAATTAGGACGTTACCTTGTTGCCGATGCTGGTATTTATGTCACTAAAGTTATTGATAAAAAAATATCTCGTGGCACAACCTACTTAGTGTGTGATGGAGGTTTACACCATCATCTCGCTAATTCAGGAAATTTTGGTCAGGTTATTCGAAAGAACTATCCTGTTGCTCTTGGTAATAAATTGCCCAGTACAGAGAATGGTATAATAAAAGAATACTCTGCTGAAGAAGTTTGTATTGTTGGCCCATTATGTACGCCTCTTGATATATTGGCAGATAAAATAATACTGCCAACAGCACGTATTGGTGATTACGTGGTAATTTTTCAGTCGGGTGCTTATGGCGCATCGGCTAGCCCAAAAGACTTTTTAAGTCAGCCAGCACTTAGTGAGATATTATTGTAAATACGCGAAAAATTATTGTTATCTCAGGGAAGAGACTATACTTAAGCTTATGCGACATTAACTAGGCTACGTGAAGTCATTTACCCTTAAATATTTTAAAATATGGAAAGAAAATGAACTGGAACAAACGCATACTAAACACCCCCATAATCGGCGACATAACCAAAAAAATCGTATCATTAAAGGCGAGTAGAGAAG
>JAWSUX010000639.1:0-793 GCA_033852215.1 Colwellia sp.
GCATTATGGCTATTATGGAAAACACCATTTTAATGGCTGTGCCGATGTTTATTTTTATGGGCATCGTATTGCAAAAAACAGGCTTAGCTGAGCGGCTATTAGAGTCGTCTGCGAAACTTTTCGGTGGCATTGCCGGTGGTGTTGCGATTTCCACTATTATTGTTGGTGCTTTATTAGCTGCGTCAACAGGGGTGGTTGGCGCAAGTGTCGTTGCCATGGGCGTTATCTCTTTACCCGTGATGCTGAAAAACAATTATCACCAGCCAACAGCTGCTGGCGTTATTTGTGCGTCTGGTACCTTAGGGCAAATTATTCCACCGTCAATTATTTTAATTATTTTGGGTGATGTAATGGGGGTGCCAGTAGGTGATTTATTTCGTGCTGCGGTGATACCGGGCATGATGTTAATTATTTTTTATACACTCTATATTTTGATTTTAGGGAAAATAAAACCTGAATTTATGCCAGCGATAGAGGTGACTGAAAATAAACGTGAGCTGTTATTACAGGCGTTAAAAGATATTGTGCCGCCCTTAACACTTATTCTTGTTGTGCTAGGTTCAATATTTGCTGGTATCGCTACACCGACTGAGTCTGCAGCAATCGGTGCCGTAGGTGCGATAGTCTTATCTGTTTTTTATGGAAGTTTTTCGTTTGCTAAAATGCATGATGTATCAAAAGAAACAGTAAAAGTTACCTCGATGGTATTTGCTGTTTTGATCGGTGCAACGGCGTTTGCCATGGTATTTAGTTACTCTGGTAGCGAATATATCATTGAAGATTTCTTTATGGA
>JAWSUX010000025.1:0-1240 GCA_033852215.1 Colwellia sp.
TTACGTCAAAAAACAGGAAAACCTTCTGGCGGTCAACGGGGTCACAAAGGTCAAACCTTACGAATGGTGGCTACGCCTGACATTATCGAGAAGCATGCAATCAAGTCGTGTAAGCATTGCTGTGCTGATTTGTCTCATGCACCTACTATTGACGTAGAGCGCCGACAAATATTTGATTTACCCCCAATTGAACTCGAAGTCACCGAGCATCAAGCCCAAATAAAACACTGTAAAATATGTAATAAAAATAGCAAAGCAACGTTTCCTGATGGTGTTGGTAAAGGGGCGCAATATGGCTCAAACATTCAAGCTATCCTCACTTACTTTAACCAATATCAACTGTTACCTTATCAACGCACTCAAGAAATGTTTCAAGATTTATTTAATATCCACTTGAGCCAAGGCACGATTAAAAATGTACTGTCGCGAGGCGCTGATATGTTAACAGAGTTTACCGAGCAACTTAAAACCACTTTATTAGCAAGCCCAACCAATTATTTTGATGAAACAGGATTGCGTGTTGAAACCACACTTAACTGGCTCCATGTCGCCTCAAATGAAAAGGTAACGTATTACTTTCTCCACCCAAAGCGTGGTAAAGAAGCGATGGATAAAATGGGTATTCTTCCCGACTATCAAGGCTATGCCGTGCACGACCATTGGATGAGTTATTATCGGTATAATTGCCAGCATGTATTATGTAATGCTCATCACTTACGTGAATTAACCTTTGTTGAAGAGCAATATCAACAGCCTTGGGCGAAGAAAATGAAGGAATGTTTACTTGGTATTAAATCTGCCGTAGAAGACGCTATATTTTCAGGGAAGTCAGCATTGAGCCAAGCGCAGATAATAGGTTTTGAACATTACTACGATGGGATTACGTTAGAAGCCAAACAGCAAATACCCAATATTGAAACGCCTAAATTAAAAAAACGTGGCAGAGTAAAAAAACACAAGAGTCATAATTTGTTGAACCGTCTAATTGAGCATAAAAGTGAGGTTCTCGCCTTTATGTATCACTTCGCGCTGCCGTTTGATAATAATTTGGCAGAGCGAGATATTCGAATGACCAAGTTAAAACAAAAAATATCAGGGTGTTTCCGCTCAGAAGAAGGTGGTGATCACTTCTGCTCGCTAAGAAGTTATTTATCGACGGTCAAAAAACAAGGTATTAACAGGCTTGATGCCTTGATTGATCTGTTTAACGGAAAGCCCTTTATTCCTTCCATGAGTTAAT
>JAWSUX010000294.1:0-1643 GCA_033852215.1 Colwellia sp.
TCATTAAAGGCGAGTAGAGAAGCGCATAACATTTCTGATCATTTTACTCAATTTTTACAACCTCAAGTGGCTTCCTGTCCTGAATTAAGAGATGAAGCCTTTAAAATTCGTCATAATGTTTATTGTGAAGAACTTGCTTTTGAAGAGGTTAGTGAAAACGGGCAAGAGACCGATGAATTTGATCCACAATCGATGTTTTCTTTGATAAAACACAAACCGAGCAACACCTTCACGAGTTGTGTCCGTTTAGTGACTTCAAGCGGAGCAGATCAATTATTACCAATAGAGAAGTATTGCTTAGACTCTATTACGAATAAAGATCTTAGTCCTGAGCGCTTTAATCGTGCAGAAATAGCTGAGATATCTCGTCTCGCAGTAAAGTCTGACTTTAGACGACGTAAAGCCGATCAATTTAAAGGCTCAGGGACAGGTGTAATCAGTGAAATTAGTTATTCAGAAACAGAGTTACGTTGCTTTCCTTTTATTGCAATAGGTCTATATATGGCGGCAGCCACGATGAGCATGAACACCGGAATTAGGCATGTATATGTCATGATGGAGCCTAGATTAGCTCGCAGTATGAAGTTTATAGGCATTAATTTTCAACAACTAGGCGCGCCTATTAATTATCACGGTTTACGTGCTCCTTATTATATTAATCCAGACATATTTATGTCTAACCTATCTCCTGGTTTTAAAGCACTTTATAGCACTATAGAAGAAGATATTTGTAAGCAGCTAAAACAATTGCAAATCATCTAATTTATCCAACTCTTCAATACAAACCTTAATGCTTAAGTGAGCAATTATGTCTGAACAATTATTAGCTAAAATCCAAGAGAAATTGGCCGCTAGATCTTCTTTATCAAGTGATGAAACTTGTTTGAAATCTTACCTGAAAGGCACCGAAGGTTTACAATATTTCAATGACAAACAACGTTATTTATTAGCTGTAATTACCGTTACTCAGAGTGACGAAATAAAAATTTTATTAGACTTAGCTAATGATTTGGCGAGTGACGAAAGCTTAAGGTTTTCTCTTTATCCTATCAGTACTGGTAATAACTGGGGTTATGGTACTAGCCAGCCATCAGGCATTAGCCAGCGCATTATTTTACTCGATTTAAGTCAGTTAACTACTATCAGTTTTTTTGATGAAGAATTAGGATTAATTACGTTAGAGCCAGGGGTTACTCAACAGCAATTAAGCGATTATTTGATTAACCTAGGTGATGATTACATGGTGCCTGTCACTGGCGCGGGACCTGATTGTTCAATATTAGCCAATGCCTTAGAACGTGGTTACGGCATAACGCCTTACACTGATCATTTTAGCGCAGTGAACAGCATTCAAGGTTACTGGGGTAATGGTAGAGCTTATCAATCTGCCGTTAATGAATTAGACCAATCACCAGACAAATTAGTTGATAAAACATTCAAATGGGGCCTTGGACCTTATTTAGATGGTTTATTTACCCAATCTAATTTTGGCATTGTTACACAGATGACCATTCGTTTAGCCAAGAAAAAACCTGCCTTTACTTCTTTTTTTGTTCAAATTGATGACGATGCACTACTTGAAAAAGTTATTCCTGTAATCAGACAAACATTACAAAGCTATGAAGGCATTGTCGGCTCTATTA
>JAWSUX010000295.1:0-14496 GCA_033852215.1 Colwellia sp.
GCGGTGGCGACGACACCCAAAGGGAGGCTGACGCCGACCTCCCTCTGGACTCCCTCGGCGCTGCTAATCAAGTGTGATCCTCCATTCAAGGCAATATCTTCGACGTAACGGCAAAAAACGCACATCCATGTGCTGCTTTGCCTTTGCCATCATCCTGATGGCAATACGTGAATATTGCCTTTCATTTCGGCACTTGATTCAAGCAGACTTGGTGCGTGTTGATAGGTAAGGGATAACAACGTTAGCTTTCTGTTTTTGAATGTTAAAAAAAGTAAGGAGTCTACTTTGTAAACCTGCTGCGCCAAATACTCCATTTCCCATCTCAGTGAGTGAATCGCCATTTTGAAAAGTGTCAGTCAAGCTGAGCCATGGATGGCGAAGACTGCCGCTTTTCATGGACGAATATCGGCAGGAATTGACTGTAAACTCAAAATGGCTATTCATGTTCTCACTGAGTAGGGACTCCGTGGGGTTCCAAGGGGAGGCCGGAGGCAGTCTCCCTTTGGGTGTGGTCGCCACCGCGACGCCAAGCAGAAAAATAAACTTTACCGTTTAAAGCTTCCGCCAAAATATATCATCAAAGAAAGTCACAATAATTTAAACATTCATACTCACCTAACATTATGTTAACTTGACCTAAAAATTACGCTAATTATTTATCCTATGTTGCTCACCCAAGATCTTTTTCCACAAATATTACCTTGGATATGCTTAGTTATTACCATTATAACTGCCTTTGTAAAACCTAGGTTATGGTTGTTTTTATTAGGTGGAACATTAGTTACAGGGCTGTTTTATAACGCGATAGATAGTGTCGGTATGGGGGGCATTGTTTTTTTATTAGCAATATCCTTTTATGCGAATAAGTTGCGAAACTCAGTAGTTAAAACACTAATTACCGTATTTATTCTAATTAGCTGCATAGCATTTGCCGCGCATTTGATACCAGGATTTAATAACCTATTGGTATTAAGCGAGGTAACGAAAAGCAGCAATAGTACGGCATTTACGATGTACCTTAATTTTGACAAACCTTTGATTATATTTGTTCTACTGATGCTTTACCCTGCAGTTTTATTGAATAAAAAAGAAGTCAGTCTTTTCAATAACGACAGTGATTTGTGCTTAATTTTCTTGGTCGTTTTAACTTTTATCATCATATTTAGCCTAGCCACTTTATTATCATTAATTAACTATGATCCTACTTTACCAAACTGGTGGTGGCTGTTCGCGTTAAGCAATTTGTTGTTAACTTGTATCGTTGAGGAAATATTTTTTAGAGGGGTTATTCAACAAAAATTAGGCACATTATTCAATCCTTTCATTGGGCTTATTCTTACTAGTTTTCTATTTGGTATTGCGCATTTTTCTGGGGGCTTAAGTTATGTCTTTATTGCGACCTTGGCTGGTTTTTTATATGGGGCTGTTTACCTAAAAACGGGTAAAATATTGTACGCTATCTTAATACATTTCTGCTTGAATATGGTGCATTTATCTCTGTTTACCTACCCTTTAGCTAAGCTTCACTAACCTTACTTTATGTTATTTTAACAGTTAATAGCCAAGTTGAAGTCAATAATAGTAATATAGCAATTTGCGTTAGTTTATTAGCAATATGCGACAGCATTAGACTATTTAAAAAACAATGATGATAAAATAATTTAAATCAAATAGTTAACGGTCTATCTTTTTTGGCACTCTTGATGCAATTACTTGTTGTAGGTATTTAAAATGACGAGGGTAGTGATATGTTGGGTAATCAAAAGATAAGTAGGCGGTTAGTGCTTTCAGCTAGACAACTCTATTTTTTTCAAAAAAGCAAAGAGGGGGAAAATAAACAGGCTAATGATGATTTACAAGATAGTAACGAAGAGAATAAATTTTATGTACTTGGTTATAACTAAAGCATGTTTAAATAATAAAGGCCTCTTCAGAGGCCTTTATATTTAGTCGATATTATAGTTACAAACAACACAGCTAATGAATGACTCTCACGACTAAAACGAAGATGTTTACTCTTCGCTGCCATGGTTTCAAAATCATCATGACTAATACGCAATAGTTGACGATGATCACCGGCCTCAATGTAGACATAATCTAATTGATCTAATAATGCATCACATATCATGTGCATATTAAAAGCATCACCTACGGGCGGAATTGCCCCATGTTCGCAGTCATTAAATATGTCATAAACTTCTTTTTCTTTAAGTAGCTTATAGGTGCCCATTAATTCGTCATTAATCGCAGATAAACTTATTTTGTTTTTTGCGGGTAGTATCGCCATAAGTTTTCTATTGTCATGATCTTTTAAAATAACGGCTTTGGCAATTTGGCTTAAAGGAACTTTTGCCATTATGGCTGTGCCCGTAGAGCTTGCGCTATGATCATGTTCAATGACTTTAAAAGGTATATTGTGTGTGGTTAAATAGGAGTCAAGTCTGTTCGAAATAGTCATAAAAACCTCCACGTTATAGTTGACCCATTTACAGTATAGTTGCTGCATTATTTTTAATCACTAAAGTGTGCTATTAGAGATCTCGCTAATTACTCTTATTAAGGTAAGCGTCTGATTATATTTATTTGTAGCTAAAACAACTACTCTTCATCGTATTCTTCTTCAGATAATGGCTTTTTAGTTCTATAACCAGATTTTGCTACTATTTCTAAGTAAAAGCTTGATAACTCAAGTTTCTCAGCTTCATCAATATGTTTATTAATTGTTGATAAATGTACCACTTCCGCAGACTCTTGTGTCTGCCCATATTTACAATCAAAGTCCAAAAAATCGGCACCTTCAGGTAATTGCTTGTTTCTTTCTCTACGAATATATTTTTTTACATCATGTTTGATTGAATCGACAAGTCGTGGTGTTTTTATTTTTTCGTGACTTAATGAAAATGTTTTTTTCATGGGTGTTGTTACCTTAAATAGAGCGTAAGCGATTTTTGTTGGCTAATGGCCAAGTTAATTAACCGATAATGGCGCGTAGTTTATCATTATTTGTGCTAGTTTGGGTACAAAATATGGCAACATGATAATCAATATTGAAGTCTTTTATTTGTTAGCTTTTTTGCTACAGGTTACACTGTGTTTCTATTTATCATCTAAGCTATTGAGTAATAAACTATTATGAAACTTACTCTCTGGATGATTGGCGTTTTAGCCTCATTTTGTTTTTTATGTGTGCGTTACAGTTCCCTATAGGATTAGCACTATCAATACCTTCCTGGATATGGCCTGATCTTGAGCAATGGTTTTGGTTAACTCTTATTGGCTTGAGTGCCTTATCGGCACATTTTTGCTTAACCAAAAGCATGCAATATTCCGATATTACTAACATTGTGATGTTAGATTTTTTTAGGTTACCGCTAATTACACTTATTGGTGTGATTTTTTACGCTGAAGGTTTTGAATTGTCGTTGTTGGTTGGTGGAATCATGATGTTAGCCGCTAATTTAATAAACCTATATAAAATTAAACCTTCAAGTAAAAGCAAAAACTAAGAAGTAAAAGGCTATCGTTGTTATATATTTTAAAGCCATGTCATTAACGTTACTATTTTACTCGTACATGCACCCTGAATTTTAACTAACACATATATACCCAAACCATTTCAAGATGCAGGATTCAGCTGGAATTAGAAACGTCTTTAGGCAAGGCTTTGATTGAAGAGAATAGTTATTCTATTGTTGAAATCAATAACGCAGTATAAAACGTTTCTAAACCAGCCCTACGGGGACTACTGACCAAAACATGTCCATCGTAGCATCTGTTTTTAAGGGATAACCCTTAATAAAAAGATGCGCCTTGATCATGATTCGCTCAGTAGCCCTGAAAATAGCATCTTGAAGTGGTTTGGGTATAATTGCCGTGTTATAAGGAACCACTACTTTTGGTAGCGTTTTTCAGCGTCGCTAAATGAAAGGTAAACTTTTTGTAAACCTTGATGATTGTCAGCACTAAAATTGATATCTAATCCATTATCTTTAAAGGAGAAGTTTTCTAGCTTTTGCTGTAAACATTGAGTTGTTAACGTAACAGGACATTTTTTTGCTACTTGACTAAAAACGAAAGCATTAAGATAGCCCTCTAGTTGTAGCCGATTGGTGTTGTTTATGCCTGCGTCTTTCATATCGGTAATAAATTGTTGGCAAAGTCGCCAGTTGCATTGTTTAGGATCAGGCATAACTTCACTTGTTATGACTCTACTGGGGTGCTTAACACGAATTGAAACACTGTCACCATTAATCGAGAAACTAGTAAATACGGGCTTAAACCCCTGTTGATAAGCTTGGTTAATTAAGTTAGTAAAGGGTATGTAAGTGCCGATAAAAATAACAGCCTCAACTGGTTTTTTCATTAATTCAGTTAAAATATGATCTACCTCTGTAGTATTTCGTTTATAGCGAGTTGTGATAACAGGTGTTAAGTTGTGTTTATTTAATAAGGTATTAATAGCCCGCTGTACGCCCAAACCAAACACATCGGTTTGAATCACCAAAGCTATATTTTTAAAAGAGAGTTTATTTACTAAGTAATCTACTTGCGCCAACGCCTCTTGGTCGTAACTGGCTCGCAAGACAAAAACATTGGGTATAACTGGTTGACGAAGAAAATCAGCTCCAGTGATTGGCATTAAATAGAGTATTTGGCTTTTATTTAGTATAGGTAAAATAGCATGGGAAGTTGGTGTGCCTACGTAACCAAACAATGCGAACACTTCTTCTTCTTCAATTAATTTGAAGGTGTTAATCACGGTATTTCTCGGCTCATAACCGTCGTCTAAGCTAATTAGCTTAACCATTCTGCCGTGAATTCCACCACTTTCATTTAAACGTTTGAAATAAACTAATGAACCCTTTTTAAATCCTTGTCCAATGTATTGTGTTGGCCCAGAGAGTCCTAACTTTATGTCGTTATTAGATTCACTTGGTTGGGAGAAAACCACAGCATTTTGTAAGTGAAATGCCAAGGACATTACCACAACTAGGAGTTTTATATAAATATGATTAATATTATTCAAGAGTACTGCGCTCCGAATTCACTTAAAATTTTATAATTATTAACTAGCTATAAATGCATACATAAATGGTTTATTTATATATTCTATACCTTATGGTTGAATACCAGATTATGTCTAAAAATGTAACGCCTTATATTACATAGGGTTTTATATCTTTCTGTTTAGCCAAGTAATAAAGAATAAGGATTACCTTAATACTAGTGTATTTTTTATGAATAAAACAAATTTATAGATTAATTTTACTTCAGATAACTATTCAAGAGTAAGACACTTAATTGAGCAATAACATTGGAGATTGAAAGCAATCATATATCTTAGATACTTAGGCTCTTTTAAAAGATCATTTAGTTAGTGTTATACATCCATTTGCGCATACTCCACTTATCTGACTATTTAAAAAATTAGGTAAAGNNTTACGGTTAATTTGTATTATAATCCGCGCTCGAATTTTGTTGTTGTTAGCTTTACTTCAGTTATAAAAATAAAGTTAAATTTTTTATGTGATAGGTGGTTATTATGAGTGTTGATGCAATTGGTTTATCGGCTGATTTATTAAAGGCAGTTAAAGCGTGCGGTTATAAAAATTTAACGCCTATCCAGCAAAAAGCTATTCCTGTTATTCGTCAAGGTGCGGATGTTTTGGCAAGCGCTCAAACAGGTACCGGTAAAACGGCCGCTTTTAGTCTGCCCATTTTAGATGTTATTGCAAAAGCGAATAACGCAGCGAATATTAGCGAAGACAGAACAGCCTCAGGGCAAGCAATCCGTGCGCTTATTTTAACGCCTACCCGTGAACTTGCGGGGCAAGTAGCTGATAACATCAAAGAGCTTAGTCAGTTTTTACCTATTAAAACAGGTGTGGTTTACGGCGGTGGAAAAATGGCTGCGCAAACCAATATGCTTAAACAGGGTCTTGATATACTGGTGGCAACACCTGGACGATTAATTGAGCATTTGGCTTTACATAATGTGGATTTATCACAAGTTAAATTTTTAGTGTTAGATGAAGCCGATCGTATGCTTGATATGGGTTTTTTAACCGATATTGAAAAGTTAATGTTAACAGTGAAGCACAAACATCAAACTTTAATGTTTTCTGCTACGTTCTCAGAGCGCGTTAAATCGTTAGCAAATCAATTATTAACGACACCAAAAACGATCAGTATTTCTAAGCAAAATACAACATCAGGAAAAATAAAACAGTCTGTTTATTGGGTAAGTGAGGAGCGAAAACGTGAATTACTTTCTGAATTAATTGGTGTTAATAATTGGCAGCAAGTTTTAGTTTTTGCTGGCACAAAGGATAGTGCGAATATCCTAGCAAAAGAATTAAGACTTGATGGCATTAAAGCTGCTCTTTGTCACGGTGATAAAACGCAAGGTGCACGTAATAAAGCACTAGAGCAATTTAAAGAAGGCAAAGTAAGAGTATTAGTTGCAACGGATGTTGCAGCTCGAGGTCTTGATATAGAAGGTTTATCTTATGTGGTTAATTTTCATTTACCTTTTTTAGCGGAAGATTATGTTCACCGTGTTGGACGTACGGGGAGAGCAGGAAGATCAGGCACTGCTATTTCATTAGTTAGCCCAAAAGATGAGCGTTTTTTAGAGAATATTGAAGCACTCATTGAACGTACGTTTGAGCGAATAATTGTACCTGGTTATGAGTTTAGTCGAAATGAAATGGACGATTACCAACAAGCTAATGTTAAGCGTGATAGTAAAAATAGATATAGAGCCACGCAAGAAAAAAATCAAATATTGGCTAAAAAAGAGATTAAAAAGCAGGTAGTAAGCAGAAGTAAAAATACTAAGTACAATAATAAGATAAAGAAAAAACGTTAGGTAAATTTGGTTAAGACTTAGAGCTAAACATGGTGTAGTTGTTCATCTTAATGGTTTAATTAGTAATTAATCAATATTACTTTAAAATTTCGCTCAAAAAAACTGGTAAATATTATTATTTACCAGTTTTTATTTTTTAAATTTTAAGCTAAAACGTTAAAAGTACCAAACAACAGATAACTGTGCGTGATCATCATTGCTTAAGGTGTAGAGTAAATCATTTTGATCATTACTTTGTAAAAGTCTAACATCCAAACTAACCAAAAAATCATCACCAAAGCGGCGGCTTGCTTCAACGAGAAAACTAAAAGCATGGTGATCTAAGTCACTGCCTATTCCCATTAATAGCTCGCTACTCTGCATATCATTAAATGCTAACCTTGCCCCTAAAAATAAATCATTTTGCATTAGTGAGCCTTGCGCGCCAAGCTCTACTTCACCGCGAGAATCCCAACTATGCTCCATCAATAAACCTACATCGAGATTAGATGCAAAAACACCAATAAAGCTGTATTCAAAACCCGCTTGGCTTGCCCAAAAATCTTCGAGACTTGTACTACGATAGATACTTTCAAATTTCCATAACCAATCGCCTAAGGTTGCTTGAACATCAACCCCGAGTTGATCCATTTGACTATAATATTGAACGAGTTTTTCAGTTGGCGCTTGTGGTGATGAACTTAAATACGCCTCTCTATTTGTACCATGAAACCAATAAGCACCTAGGTCAAGGTCACCAACACTATGTGCCCAACGAAGTGCAACATCGAGATGCTGTTGCCCCGCTGAAGATTCATAACTCACATTTTTTTCATCAACGATCAAAGGCCCACGTAAGCGCCCTTCTGCACCTACATAGGTCCTTTCACGAAAACCTGGCAGTAAAAACACATCAACAATGCCCCAGTCATTGACTAATGATAAATTGACCATTTGTTGACCTAGTTTGTCTTCACCGTCAAAGTCTTCCACGCCATCAGTTTGGTTAATTACATCAACAAGATGTTGAAATTCTGTAACGCCCCAAAATTCTTTTCGAATACCAAGGCGTAATTCCCAGTTATCACTTGCATGGATATAAGCGAGTTCACGAATATCACCATGGGTACGTTGGTCATCTTGACTGTCAACACGATAAAAAGGGGTAAAAATAACACTATCGTTGCCATCATTCCATTGCCAATAAAACTCTGTTTCGACAGATAGCGATGATTGATGATGGTTCAACTGCTCTGGGTAAAGTGCTTCTTCAAAGAAATAACGTTGCTCTATTGCCACATTACCCGACATTTCAAACTCAACGTTACTCGCTTCTTCTCTAGCAGCTTCACTAACAACTTCTTTAGCGGATAGGGGCTGAGTCAGCAGTACACTTGTGCATACTGTAAGTACCGTTATCGAGCGGCTAAAACTTACAATAAGTTTTTTATTTAGCACTTTGTTTAACGCTGTACTTACCGCTGCTCTTATCGATAGTTTCATCAGGTTAGCGCGCTCTTTTTAATGAATTTCGGTTGAAGTCACTTTCACTTAAGCCCGTTTTAAAATTATAATTACTCCACTGAAGTTCAGTATTTTTACCATTTTGATGGTTAAGCATGTGTTGATTATCTGCACGCCAATGTTTACCCAAATACTGTTTGTAATCGTTAAAAGACAATGTTTTTAATAATGAGTTTTTACGATCATAAAAGTCAATTTTTTGTACACGGTATTCAGTTTTATCTAACCAAACGACTCTACGGGTGTAACCTGAATTTTCATCTACAGGATATTGTTCAACTTTAAAGCTCTGTAAACCGTTTATTTCTTCATCCCCTAGGTACTTATAGCTATATTTCTCTACTTCAAAAGAGCTTAAGTCTTCAAAAGCAAACTCTGAGCCCATAAACGGCCCTGATTTATTTCGCGATGAAATACGTTTTACACGCTTTAATGCGGGTAAAAATAACCATTGGTCATCGGCTTCAACAGGGTGTGAAAAGCTCAAAAAAGCAGTGCCTTTTACATCTCTAGGTTTATTAAAGATAGTAAGGCTTTTATCCCCATCATCAACTATTTCAAATGACTTAATTTTAATTTCACGAATACTCTCTTGACCTTGTTTATTGCGTAATAACATCAGCATATCAGCAGTACTGTCTTGCCAACCTAAATCGCGTTTTTTGGCTTCAATGGAAATATCTAAACCTTTTTGTTCTTGTTCGCTTAAAGCAAAAGAAGCATTTGAGACAAGTGTGAAACTTAACGCGGTAAGCACGCCAAGTAATGTTTTTTTAGTTAACATATAAAATCCTTATAAAACAAACAATTAATTACAAAGTATTTGTAATCTCATCAATAATACAGCTGACAAGTTTACTTATTATTTAGCGGTATGCTTATGCTGTGGTAATGTTTTCTTTAATTGGTGCATTGACAGCAACACCAGAACTTCCGCTAATGTTATTTTCACTCTTATCAAGCAACATAAGTAACGGTGGTAAGAATAAAAAATTGACCACAAGTGCTATAAATATGATTAGTGCTGTTAATACGCCCATATCAGCATTACTTTTAAATGATGATTGTGCCAATACGGTAAAACCTGCAACTAAGACAAAATTTAATACAAGTATCAAACTTAGCGCGGTAAGCGCGCCAAGTAATATTTTTTTAGTTAACATATAAAGTCCTTATAAAACTTTTAATTAATTGCAAAGTATCTATAAACTTATCAGTAATACAGCTGATAAGTTGATTTGTTATTTAATCGCACGTTTATGCCGTGGTAATGTTTTCTTTAATGGCTGAATCCACTGCAACACCGGAATTTTCACTCGCTTTGCTTTTACGTTTATCAAGCAGCATAAGTAACGGTGGTAAAAAGAAAAAATCAACCACAAGTGCTATAAATATGGTTAGTGCGGTTAATAAGCCCATATCTGCATTATTTTTAAATGATGATTGTGCCAATATGCTAAAACCTGCAACTAATACAAAGGTAGTTACCCACAGTGCACGTCCGACATTATCAAAAGCATAATGTACCGCTTCTTTAGGGTTTGCATTTTTATCGCGTCTAGCATGAAGGTACTTACTTAAAAAGTGTACTGTATCGTCAACAACAATCCCTAAAGTCATACCAATGACCACCGAGAGTCCCAAACCAACTTGAGCGCTAAGTAAACCCCAAAGACCAAAAGCAATAGCGGCAGGCGCCAAGTTTGGTAATAAACTAATCAATCCAAAACGCCAACTTTTTAACGCCACACCTAACAAAATAGAGATTAATACTAACGCCAGTGTTGTACCAATAAGCATGCTAATAATATTACGTTGACCAATATGGGCAAACATTAAACTTGGGCTAGCAAAATCAACATCGTACTGTGGTGCATTTTTAGCAAACCATTGAATCATGTCTTCTTCAATATTAATTAATTCATTGCTAGTCATGTTTTTAAAGGTAGCCACAATGCGTGATGATGATTTATCAACATCTAATTGGTTATTTAAATCTAAGCCATAAGGTAATGACATTTCATACAATAATAGATATTGCGCCGACATTTCCTGGCTATCAGGTAATTTATACCAACTAGGATCATCGCCATGCATATTCTTGTTAAGACGCTTTAAAGTATCGGTAATAGTATTTACATGATCCGTTTCAGGACGATGACGTAACCAGTCACTAAAGTCACTGACACTATTTAGGTATTCTGGATTGTTAATACCACTTGCTTTACCCGTTTTCACTGATACCTCAACAACCATCATGCCAGACAAATTATCCTGCATAAAATCAGTAGCCGTGCGAAATGGCACTGTATCATCAAAATATTTAACAAAATCATCATTGAGTTCATTATTAGGAATGAACATCACTGATGCGATAATTAGTATACTGGTTAAGGGTAATAAAACTTTACGTTTGGCAATAACAAAGTCTGCCAATTTTGCCATAATATCTTTTTTAATTTCCGATTGCTTTTTAATGCGCACAGGCAGAACAGTTAACAATGCAGGGAAAATAGTAACAGAAAAAACAAATGCTAACATGACGCCTATGGCAACTAAGTTACCTAAATCTCTAAACGGTGGTGAGTCAGAAAAGTTCATGCTTAAAAAGCCAATCGCGGTGGTAATACTCGTTAAGAAAATAGGTTGTAAATTAATGTGAATACTGCGCGCAATAGCGGTACGTTTATCGGCACCTTGACGCATTTCATAAAACATTGATGTAAGAATATGTATGCAATCGGCCACCGCCAATGTCAATATCATGGTTGGTGCAGATGAGGATGGCCCTGTTAAGTAAAAGCCTAACCACCCCGCTAATCCCATGGTCGTAATAATACTCATGATAATGATTAACACGGTAGTAATTGTTCCGGTAATTGTTCTGAGCAATATACCAATGGTAACCACAACAACAAGAAACATTAGCGGAATCAACGTAGTACTATCATTAATAGATGCCTCACCAAAAGAGGTATTCATCATAACCATACCTGATAGATAAACTTCGACATCAGGGTATTGTGCTAAAAATTGAGCTTGAATAGCACGAACACTCGCCGCAACTTTAGGTGTTTCGGTAATAGGGTCAATACCAGGAAACTGCACGGTTACATTCACAACGGAGACATGACCAGAGGGTGAGATAATTTTGTTAAGCAAAATAGGTTCGCTAGTGGCTATTTTTTTTATTTCATCTAAATGCTCAATCGATAAATTTTTAGTCGACATAACGAGGTCTTCAACAATCATGTCGTCTTCTTCGGCATAGGTATATTGAAAATTAGTGACTGAATCGACACGTGTTGAATAAGGTACTTGCCAACTTGCTTTGGTTAGTTCTTTTAATGCAGCTAAATGTTCTGCAGTAAAAACATTGCCACTTTTAGGTACAACAACAAAAGAAACATTATCACTTTTGTTGTAAACTTTTTGCATTGACTCAAATGCAGTTAACTGTGGGTTTTCTTCACTAAAAAACACACGGTAATCACTTTTAAATTGTAGTTTCCCTGCCCCCATAGCTGCAATACCAGCGAAGGTAATGCAAACCAATATGACCCAAAATGGATATTTACTTATAAAGTTATAAAGTTTATCTTTCATAGCAAGCTCCTTTATTTTTATATATAATGACGAATCGTCAGTTAAAGTATTTAAAAAATACCGTAATAACGGCATTTAGCATTAATGTTCCAGTAATAGTATTTAGCTAAAGTTTAGCTCTCGCCCTTTAATTTTCATTAAAGCAAGCTCTTGAGGAAACAAGGCCTGTAAAGCAAGAGATAGCTCTGTACTATGGTTTTTATCTTTCGTTAGCGGCTTCCAACCCATACCATCAAATAATAAATTACTATTATTAAAAAGCTCTCGTTCCACAATTAAACCCGTTTTGCCAGAGCAGTGTTCTATTTCACCTGACAACAAAGTAATAGCCCCATAAGATGTTGACCAGTTAGCAAAACATAATTGTTGAATATCCATATGAGCTGGAAGCACTAAGCTACCATCTGATAGGGCATCTTCAATAAATCCATGCAAAGAAGTTAATAGTTTCACTTCTAAATTTTTTTTCTCATTAACTCGAACTTCGCTAGACTTACCGATAAAACTCTGTGATTTTGCAACGATTGCTGATTGAAAAAGTTCAGGATATAAAATGGCATAAATAAGATAAGAAAAGTTAAGCAATAACATTCTTTCGCGTGCACAACCCTTAAATAGATAAGCGCGCATGAACAAGTCGAGTATAATTTCAATAGCCTGATTACAAATAGCTAGTAATAAATCTTCCTTGCCAATAAAGTGTTTATAAACCGTTCCTTTAGAAAACGGTACTTGAGCAACGACTTTATCCATAGTTAAATTTTCAATACCGTATTTTTGTATTAAAAAAATGGCCTCGGTAATAATTTTTTGTTCTCGCTCTTTTAAAGAAGCTTCATCAAGTACTCTAGGGGGTGTCATAGGTTTATGCCTCAAAAATGACGAAACGTCAGTGACGATTCGTCAATAGTAAGCTAATTGTAATTTTTGTCAATTAAAATGTAATCAATTTGTAGAAAATTAATGTGAAAGATAATTGATATCACCTACCACATTGAAAATATGATGTTTTATTTAAATAGGAAAATACGTTATTTTGTAAAGTGATAATATGGCTATTACCAACCATCTAATATTGAAGTTAGTTCATAATATAGCTATGTTAAAAATAGTAGAAGGGATAAATGAATATTTATCCCTGTATAAAGTATTTAGCCAAAAATAGCTCTAATTAAGCCAATTACATGTTCAATAGTTTTACCTTTTTTAACCTCTTTGAGAATAGAGTCTCGCTTCCCTAATACATATTCAGGTATATCTTCAGCCGATAGAGCCAGATCAACCTGCTCTTCTATCGTTAACTTGATACGTACTCGGCTTTGTGATTTACAAGTTACCTGTTTAATATTTAAAGCTTTATCACGTAAACGCAAATAATTAGAGTTTAAGGCCAAATCTTCATCGGCAAAAATAAACAAATCCATAAGAATTGCCCGTGCTTGCCATATTTTAAGTTCATATTCATCGCATGGTTCACTTTGATGCCACCAAGAAAAAGTGCGTAAAGTACCAATCAAATCTTGCCAGTAACTTTCAAAATCAAAATTATTAAATTTAACTATACCAAGCCCTTGACATAAGACTTCAATTTTAGCATTAGTTAAGGCAATAAATTGATCTGGACGTCGCATTGCTAATAAACGAGTAGCAGGAGCTAACGGGGATTTTTCACCTTTATCTTTCTCCTTTTTATAAGTACTAAATATCTTCTTATACGCACTTACAAATTGCTGATATTGTGCTGGAGTTACATCCCCCGTTAATGGAATAAAACTGAGTGCATGGTCAAAATCACTTGTCTGCTCGGCTAATAATGTATGAAAAATTTTTGCTCCTTTTGTTGAAGCGAACCACTCAGTATCGAAATCATACATAGTATGATTATGCTTATTAGTATGCTTACCAGCAAAGGCCAAACGATCAAGTTCAGTCATTTCACTTAGAGGTTTATTGGCCAATAAAGTAATGTAGTCAAGCAAACTTAAGCGTTCTTCAAGTCCATGAACTCCTGCTTTCTGATCAATAAAGTCAATAAATATTGACCAAGGAGCAATACGTGCCATTTTCAATTGACTAACACTAGCACCCAATACTAAAGCAGCAGATAATTTTTCTAATACCTTAAATTGTTCAACTTCCAACAAATCACGATTAATACCTTGCTTACACACGCGTAAAAGCTCACTACACCAACCTAAAAAATCTTCAGGATGATTGTCCACTTTAACAGCCATTAAGTTCAAACTAATATCAGCGATATGAATTAATGACTTTTGATAAATTGAGTTTTCAGCATCAGATAATGCCATTTTAGCAGGGGAAGATATCAACTTTCTCATTAAAGGTAGAGACTCCAAAATAAACTTAAAAAATAATAATAAAAAACCCGTAGTAAAAACTACGGGTTTAAATAAAACAAAAAGCCCGTCACTTTCGTAACGGGCTTCTCGTAATAGAAGTGTAGCAATGTCCTACTCTCACATGGGAACTCCCACACTACCATCGTCGCAACTGCG
>JAWSUX010000296.1:0-2416 GCA_033852215.1 Colwellia sp.
CGCTATCTTTGCTTACCTGCTCATTGCTCGCATTGGCTGAACAGCTAAAGATTAATGGTGATGCACCGACTGTTTATGTTGTAGAAAAAGGAGATACCCTTTGGGATATCTCAGCTGTTTTTTTAGAGCAGCCTTGGTTATGGCCGAAATTATGGCGCCTTAACCCTGAAATAAATAATCCTCATTTAATTTATCCAGGTGATGTGCTTAGGTTAATTTTAGATGAGCAGGGTGAACCTATGCTTGTTATAGATGAGCCAGTCGAAGAAATTAAAGAGGTTGTAAAAGTAAAACCTGCTTATAAATGGTCTCCTAACATTCGTAAACAAATGAAAGATGGTTCAGCCATTCCTTTGTTACCGCTAGAGGTTATTGCCCCTTATCTACAGTACGATCATTTATTTACTACTGAACAATTAGAAAGTCTTCCTCATGTAGTTGGTAGTGACGAAGGTTATCGAATGACTGTTGATAGTTTTAAAGTTTATGTAAATAGTGATTTAGATTTAGCTAAAACTTATGCTATTTATGCTAAAGGTGAAGAATTATTTGACCCAGAAACAGAAGAGTCTATTGGTTTTTATATGAACCTAACAGGCACAGCACAAGCTTTACGCACAGGAAATATGGCTAATAATGAGCCGTCTACTTTAAAAGTGAGCTCTGCTAAACGTGAAATACATGCGGGGAATTATGTTGTACCAGTACATGATGGGCAGTTATTACCGTCAGTATTTTCAATGCGAGCTGCCGATGCTTCGCTTCGAGGTTCAATAATAAAAGCCGCGAGTGATAATCGTGAATTTGGTAAATTTGAAGTTATTATGATTAACCGCGGTAGTGAACACCAGGTTAGTGCTGGTGATGTTATGGCAATAAAGCGTGCTAGCCCAGCGGTAGTAGAGACAAGAAATGGTCCTGTTTATTCTGTTGAATCGTCACGTTGGAATAAAATGCTAAGTGCTGAAGGTGATTATAAAATGCCAGAAGAAAGCTTAGGAGAAATTATTGTTTTCAAAGTTTATCAACAAGCTAGTATGGCGTTAATTTTGAATACGCAAAAGCCTGCTAGGCTTCAAGATTTAATTACAGCACCAGAATAAGCACATTATATAGAACCCGATAATAACTTGTTTCAAGGAGGAGACAAGTGCATAACAATACACACAGTCAGATAAACCATAAACACTATTGGTTAGCCTTGAAGTTTGTACCTAGGTTAGCTATTCATAAAAAAATAGCGTTAGTCAAAAACTATGGTTTATCGGCTTTATTTTCCACAGAAGAACACCCCTCAAAACTTACCTCTGCTCATGGTTTAACGGCTAAACAACTTAGTGCATTTCATTATCCTGATTGGGTACGCATCGAGACTGTATTGCTTGCTAGTCAGCACTGCAATAGTAAAATCATTACTTTCGATGACCCTCTTTATCCTCACCTATTAAAACAAATTTATGATCCACCTTTATTACTTTTTGTGCAAGGAAATGTCCAATTATTGAATGCTAAACAGCTGGCTATTGTCGGTAGTCGCTTCGCTAGCCCTAAAGGCAGAGAAACAGCTTTTGATTTATCAAAACAACTGGCAGAACAGCAGTTTATTATTACTAGTGGTTTAGCACTGGGAATAGATGCAGCGGCACATAAAGGAGCACTGAGTAGCACGGGGGCTACTATCGCTGTTGTTGCAACAGGACTAGATAAAGTTTACCCCGCACGGCATCGTGATTTAGCTGCGAATATTATTAATGATAATGGCGCAATTATTAGTGAGTTTTTACCTGGCACGGCACCTAAAGCAGGACATTTCCCTAAAAGAAATAGACTAATCAGCGGTTTGAGTTGTGGTGTTCTGGTGGTTGAAGCGGCACTAAAAAGTGGTTCTCTCATAACTGCTCGTTGTGCTTTAGAGCAGAATAGGGAAGTATTTTCTGTTCCTAGTTCAATTGAAAACCCACAGGCGAAAGGATGCCACTGGTTAATTAAACAAGGCGCTAAACTTGTTGAGGATGTTGCCGATATAGTAGATGAGCTGTCTTTAGTAGTAAAACCTAGTCTACACTTAGAGGGTAAGGAGATAGCTCTACAGGAAACTAATCAATATTTATTAAAAGAAACCAAAATAAAAAGTCAGTTAAAAGACTTGTACAAAGATGGTTTGTTGGCTAGTGTGGGATATGAAATTACGCCTATAGACAAAGTGGTTTCTCGGAGTAAACTTCCCATAGAGGAAGTATTAACTCGATTAACAATGCTTGAACTCAATGGTTTAGTATCCGCGGTACCAGGTGGTTATATAAGAGTGTAATAAAGCATTCTCTTAAATAAAAAGGGGCTAATTATGTTTGATATTCTAATGTATCTTTTTGAAACATATATTCAAAGTGAAGCAGATACCATGGTTGATCATGAG
>JAWSUX010000296.1:2434-6051 GCA_033852215.1 Colwellia sp.
ATTGGTTAGAAAAACTTAGTGCCTTACAAGACACTGATGCATATCCATACCTTACTCGTGTTGCTAGCAAATCTGTACGTATATATACAGAAGAAGAAATTCAATTACTTGATACGGAAAGCCGAGGTTTTTTACTGTTTCTAGAGCAAGTGAATGTGCTTGACTTTACTACACGTGAAATGGTGATTGATAGAGTGATGGAGCTAGATACCCAGTACTTTTCTATGGACGACTTAAAGTGGGTGATTTTAATGGTGTTATTTAATGTCCCAGGCCAAGAAACTGCTTATTCTCAAATGGAAGACTTAATCTTTGAAGAGCCAGAAGGGCTTTTACATTAAATAACCTTAAACTAGGCTAAGCGCTTATGGTTACATTTTTACACAAGTCTATTTTCTGCTAACATACTTTTCGTGCTAGCAATGTGGCATAATGTCGCCATTATTATCTTGAACAATAAATTAGCCTAAATTAGTAAGATGTCTGGATCAGATAAACTTTTATTTACTCATCATGAGCATGCTTTAGAAAAAGCCCACCAAGAGTGCCCCGATTGTGGCTCTGAGCTGACGATTAAGCAGGGTAAATCGTCAGCTTTTTTAGGTTGTTCGAATTACCCTTCGTGTCAATATACCCGTGCTGTAGTTGAGCACGAGCGTGTCGAAGACAATGTACTTTCAGGCAGTGAATGCCCTTTATGTAGTAGCCTTTTAGCCGTTAAACAAGGGCGTTATGGCATGTTTATCGGGTGCACTAACTATCCAGATTGTCACCATATTGAAGAAAGTCAATTTCATGAAGAGATAGGGGTTTTCTGTCCATCGTGTAAGATGAAAGGATCTGTAGGTCAACTCAAAGAGAAAAGTAACCGTTTTGGTAAAACTTTTTATTCGTGTGATCAATATCCCAAATGTAAATACGTATTGAATAATACACCCGTGGCGCAAACCTGCCCGGAATGCGAGTGGCCAGTACTAATTAAACGTACTATGGCTAGCGGAACGGTAATAAGTTGTCCGCAGAAAAAATGTAGCTATAAAAGTAAATAGCTATAATTTAATGATTATTGTTTAGCAAAACTTCTTTTTTAACTTTTAATTAATGAGAGATATTATGACATCACCTTTTGTTGCCATTTTAATGGGATCTGATTCTGACTTACCTGTAATGCAGTCTACTATTGATATTTTAAAGCAGTTTGATATTACACATGAAGTTCGTGTACGTTCAGCACACAGAACCCCTGATGCGGCTAAAGCTTATGTAAAAGATGCAGAAGAGCGTGGTTGTAAAGTATTTATTTGTGCTGCGGGTTTAGCTGCTCATTTGGCTGGTGCAGTTGCAGGTATGACAACTCGTCCGGTAATTGGTGTTCCTGTCGATAATGGTCCATTACAAGGTCATGATGCTTTATTATCAACAGTTATGATGCCTGGTGGCATCCCCGTTGCTACAGTTGCTATAGGTAAAGCTGGCGCTAAAAATGCTGGCTATTTAGCCGCGCAAATTTTAGGTGTTGCTGATCAAGCAATGGCAGATAAAGTGAAAGAAGAGCGTGTAGCGAATGCCAAAGCATTATTAGCCAAAGATGAAGCAATGCAAGCAAAATTGGGTTAAGAAAATTTGTCAGGTATCACAGCACTAGCAATAAATACAGCTGCTGAAATATTTCAGCAAGGGGGGATTATTTCTTATCCTACGGAAGCTGTTTTTGGTTTGGGTTGTGATCCCGGTAATGACTCAGCAATTAATAAATTGTTAAGTTTAAAGCAACGCTCAGCTAATAAGGGGCTAATTATTTTAGCTGGTGATTATAGCCAGCTACAACCTTACATTGATGAATCAAAAATAACAGAGCAAGAGAAGTCACAAATCTTATCTCGCTGGCCTGGTGCTATAACGCAAGTATTACCTGTTAATAAGGCTATATCACCATTACTTTTTGGTGCTTTTGACAGCATAGCGGTAAGAGTCACTCAGCACCCAGATGTTATCGCCTTATGTAAAAGAACAAATAAAGCAATTATTTCTACTAGCGCCAACCTCTCAGGACATCCCGCAGTAACGACTTGGCAAAAAGTTTTACAACAATTCCCCACGCAATTAGATTATCTTATTAAAACAGAGACGTTAGGCTTTGTTACACCATCGACAATTATTGATGGTCTTACAGGTAAGGTATTAAGAACATAATACTAGGCTGTTTTGATAATAGCTTTACGAATACTTATTTAGATGCAGGTTTTAGCTATTTAGATCTTGATAACTTCTTTGGTTATGTTGTTCAAACTAGCGTAGATTATTAAAACTGGTTTTTAAACTTCTGCCTGGTATATAGCTACCGATGCAACTTTTGCTGTAGGTGGTGAAAATATTGGTAGCTCATCAGTTGATGTTAACCCTATGGTATATTCAGTGATGCTAAGTTATAAATTTTAAAGAGGATAACTCATGATTCAGAATAAAAAGTAGCAACAAATATTAAAGAGTTACTGTTTTATGTTTTTTTGTTCGTTATATTCGGTTAATCTATTTTTAACTTTTATTTATATAATGTGTCTCATGGACCAATATCGCGTTTTCGGAAATCCAATTGCTCAATCTCGCTCTCCTTTTATTCACCAATCTTTCGCATTAAGTAATAACCAACAACTTAACTATGAAACAGAGCTCGTAGGGCTTAATGGCTTTTCGACAGCTGTAAATAATTTTATCGAACAGGGTGGTAAAGGCGTTAATGTAACAGTTCCTTTTAAAGAACAAGCTCTTTTGTTGTCAGATGAGTTAACAGAACGCGCACGCTTGGCCGGAGCAGTAAATACCCTAAGTTTTGAAAATGGAAAAATTAAGGGGGACAATACTGACGGCGAAGGTTTAGTACAAGATTTATTACGACATAATATAACGCTAAAAAGCAGCCGTATCTTATTACTTGGTGCTGGTGGTGCAGCAAAAGGAGTGATTTTACCCTTATTGGCACAGCAACCACAAAGTATTACAGTGGCTAACCGTACTGTACATAAAGCAGAAGCGCTATGCTTACAGTTTGATGATCCTAGGTTAACCGCCTGCGGATTTTCAAGTCCCGCAGGAAATACATTTGATTTAATTATTAATGCCACCTCTGCTAGTTTATCTGGAGAGTTACCTCCTATTTCATCGACACTCATTCATCGTTCAGTTATATGTTATGACATGGTCTATGGTCAAACATTAACACCATTTTTATTGTGGGCTAAAAAGAATGGAGCTGATAACGTTATCGATGGACTAGGTATGTTAGTAGGACAGGCAGCAGTAAGCTTTTCTATCTGGCGAAATATATCACCAGCTATTGACCCCGTACTTACTGAATTGAGAAAAGCTTTAGAAGCGGAATCATAATGAATCAGACCATTTTATTTAATGATGATTTAATTTTCGATAAGACAAATGATGCTTATTGTTTTACTGCTCTATTGGCAGGAGAAATCATCAGCATATATTTTCATTCTATTCAATTAAAGCATTTAACTAAAATTGATACGTGTACTAAGTTTGATTTAGAAGAGGTTGTTGAGCTCTGGCTCGAAAAAAATGAACCAGAGGGTAATACTATTCACATTGATATGCCTTAG
>JAWSUX010000297.1:0-12768 GCA_033852215.1 Colwellia sp.
TGAATGGTGATGGGTATATATAGGTAAAAACATTTCAACATTATCTAAATCAAACTTTATTGAATGATAACCCTAACCAGTAAAAGTAAAATAGTTGCAGATAAAAGTTAACTTATCGTTAATAATGCGGTATAAATTGTTTGAAAATTGTTACTTGTTAAAATAACAGCAAAAAAACTAAAAAAAATCGCTACAAAATTTTACATTTTTAAAAAATTGTCGCAGTATGAAGTCAGCCCCCGTAAATAAAATGGATATAAAAATTATGAAAAACTTACAACAAATGAAAAAAAGCACACAAAAAGGTTTTACTTTAATTGAATTGATGATCGTTGTGGCGATTATAGGTATTTTAGCATCCGTTGCTTTACCTGCTTATCAGACTTACACAGCGAAATCACAATATCGGGAAATTACTTCGGCATCGACTAGTTTAGAATCAGCCATAACGATCTGTGCAACACTAGCGAATGATCTAGCTACTTGTGATGAGACCGACAATACAGAAATTGCGGCCTTAGCTCTTGGTTCTACAGGTGGTGAATCAGTATCAACGGTTGCTGTAACTGATGATACTGGTGTAATTACAGTAACAGCTGTTGGTGCTCCTGGTGCTCCAGTGGATGGTCTTGAAGGTGAAACCTCAATTCTTACACCTACTATAGTTAACGGTCAAATAATTTGGACGCAAAGTGGCACATGTTTAACACCTCGCTACTGTGATGTTCGTAATTAGAGCCTGATAATTGATGGAATAAAGCTATCAAGTTTAATAATGAAGCTCCCTAGGGAGCTTTTTTAATTCTGAAAATGTAAATCCGTTCCTCTTAAATAGATATCAACACTGGTTATATTTCTTGTTATTTGATGAATCTCTTTATGCTTTTGTAGTTTTATAAGTTACACTAAATAACAGCGGTAGTATTTTAGTATTTCCAAGAGGTTATGCCCAACGTTATGAAAGGAAGTCACCAACAATCTAGTCTATTATCGGCACTCTCCAAACAGAACCTTGTTTCTTTAGATGAGATAGGTGACATATCAACTGGCTTTGCCGATAAGAAAATACCTTTCGTTCGTTATTTAATTGAAAATAAAGGTATTGATGGTAAAAAAATAGCTAAAGTATTATCAAAAAGTTTTGGTTACCCGCAAATCCAACTTTCACTATTTGATACCACGTTAATACCTGAAGGTATCCGCAATGAAAAACTGATACTTAAGCATAATGCTTTACCACTTTATGTTCGGGGTAAAGTTTTATTTGTTGCAATGTCAGATCCAACTAACTTAAATGCGTTAGAAGAAATTCAATTTAATACCGGTTATAACACCGAATTAATTTTATGTGACGAAGTAAGTTTGCAGGCTTGCATCGAAAAAGTATTGGAAGATGAAAATGATACTTTAGATATTTCAGATATAGACTCTGACGAACTTGCTGGTATTGATGTCGAAGAAGCAAGAGAAGAAGACAATAAATCAGGAGAAGATGATGCCCCCATTGTGGTATTTATCAATAAGATATTGCTGGATGCGATAAAAAAAGGCGCCTCAGATTTACATTTTGAACCGTATGAGAAGTCATTCCGCATTCGTTTTCGTATCGATGGCATATTGTCTGAAATAGCTAAGCCGCCGGTTGCCTTAGCCTCACGAATGGCAGCGCGTTTAAAGGTTATGTCTAAGCTTGATATAGCTGAACGCCGTGTACCGCAAGATGGCCGAATAAAACTCGCCTTATCTCAAAAAAAATCAATTGATTTTCGTGTTAGTACATTACCTACCATGTGGGGCGAAAAAATTGTAATGCGGATATTAGATTCTAACAGCGCCATGCTTGGTATCGATATGCTAGGTTATGAAGCTGAACAAAAAGCCATTTATATGGAGGCATTAGAGCAACCCCAAGGCATGATTTTAGTAACAGGCCCGACGGGCTCAGGTAAAACAGTCTCGCTTTATACTGGTTTGAATATTCTCAATACTCAAGAACGTAATATATCGACTGCAGAAGATCCTGTAGAAATTAACCTTGAGGGCATAAATCAGGTACAGATTAACAACCGTGCAGGCCTAACCTTTCCTAGCGCCTTACGTTCATTTTTACGACAAGATCCCGATATTGTCATGGTGGGTGAAATTCGAGATTTAGAAACTGCCGAAATTTCTATAAAAGCAGCACAAACAGGTCACTTAGTTTTATCAACCTTGCATACCAACTCTGCCGCAGAAACCCTAACCCGTTTATTGAATATGGGCGTGCCTTCTTACAACGTTGCCAGCTCTGTTTCAATTATTATCGCTCAGCGGTTAGCAAGGCGATTATGCCCACAATGTAAAGTAGAAGAGCCTTTATCAGAAATGCAATTAGCTGAGCAAGGTTTCTCCTGTGATAAATTGAGTGAAATAAAGTTATTTAAACCTGTCGGCTGTACTCATTGTACAGGCGGTTATAAAGGTCGGGTTGGTATTTATGAAGTAATAAAAATTAGCCCTAAAATTGCTTCTATTATTATGGAAGGAGGTAACTCTTTAGATATCGCAACTCAATGCCAAATAGAAGGTTATAATAATTTACGTCAATCCGGTTTAATAAAAGCAATGAGTGGTATGACTAGCTTGGCAGAAATAAACCGTGTTACCAACGCTTAAGTTATACCTTAATTATGTCAACAAAAACTATCATCTTGTTTAAACATTTTATAATATAAAATACAATCAATTATTCGATTAGGATTATCTATGGCGATTGCAGCTAAAAAGAAAAAAATTAAGACCAAAGCCAAAGAACAAGATATTTTTATCTGGCGAGGTGTAAACCGTAAAGGTAAGAAGATAGATGGTGAGCTTGCTGCAGATAATGTAATCGCCTTAAAAACACAATTACGAAAACAGGGCATAACTCCCAGTCGCGTTAAGAAAAAACCAAAAGCGCTATTTGGCATGGGTGGAGATAAAGCCATTACGCCCGGCGATATTGCCGTAATTACTCGACAAATTGCCACCATGTTAGGAGCAGGAGTGCCTTTAGTGCAAACCATTCAAATGATAGGTAAAGGTCATGACAATGGTAAAATGCGCAAATTACTTGGTAATATAGAAACAAAATTATCATCAGGTATTCCATTATCTGATTGTTTACGAGATCATCCTCTTTATTTTGACGACCTTTATTGTGATTTAGTTGCCTCAGGCGAGCAGTCTGGTGCCTTAGAAAGTATTTATGGACGTATTGCTACCTATAAAGAAAAAGCAGAAGCATTAAAGTCAAAAATTAAAAAAGCTATGACTTACCCAATTGCAGTAGTCGTCATTGCTGCAATTGTCACCTCAATTTTATTGATATTTGTGGTGCCTGTCTTTGAGGAGATTTTTGCAGGTTTTGGTGCTGAATTACCTGCTTTCACTTTGTTTGTGCTAGCTATATCAGAATTTATGCAAGCGTATTGGTATCTAGGTCTTGCTGGAATTTTCATCTCTTTGTTTTTATTTAAACGTGCTCATCGAAATAGCCTAAAACTTAGAGATAGTGTTGATAAAAGCATTCTTAAATTACCTGTTATCGGCGATTTATTAGAAAAAGCAGCCGTTGCGCGTTTTGCTCGGACACTATCAACTACTTTTGCTGCAGGTGTACCATTAATAGATGCTTTAGAATCTGCTGCTGGTGCCTCTGGTAATGCCGTATTTCGTGATGCTATTTTAGAAGTACGAACTGAAGTTTCTTCCGGTATGCAAATGAATTTAGCTATGCGTAACAGTAATATTTTCCCCGATATGGTCGTTCAAATGGTTGCCATTGGCGAAGAGTCTGGCGCAGTTGATGATATGTTATCAAAAGTCGCTAATGTGTATGAGCAACAAGTTGATGATGCTGTTGACGGTTTAACGGCTCTTTTAGAACCTATGATCATGGCAGTATTAGGTGTAGTTATTGGTGGTTTAATTATCGCTATGTACTTGCCAATATTTGAAATTGGTAAGATTGTTTAGATTTTTAGAAGCAATCAAATTAACTGCATTACAACGTAAAGCTAATAAGAGCATTTCTTGCTCTTATTAGCTTCGTAGTCAACATCTCTATTGTAGGTATTCCTTTTGTCTAACAATTCATTTTTTGCTGTACTCGAAAATATCCCTTTACTATTTCAACAAGTCCCTGCTTTCTTCTATATATGTATTGCTTTAGTCTCTTTAGCTGTTGGCAGCTTTTTAAACGTGGTTATCTATCGCTTACCTAAAATGATGGAACATTCTTGGTATTATGATTGCCGTGAGTATTTAGCAGATGAAGTTAAAGACACTAAAGCAAAAAAACTCACGGCAATGACACTGTCAAAACCAGATTCAACTTGCCCTAAATGCGACCATAAAATCCGCTTTTACGAGAATATTCCACTATTAAGCTGGTTAGTATTAAAAGGAAAGTGCAGCCAGTGCAAAAATACAATTTCTGCACGATATCCATTAGTGGAATTAGGTACTACGCTGCTCAGTTTACTTGTCGCTCTGCATTATGGTGTCTCGATGCAGACCTTTTGGGTATTAATACTCACCTGGGGCTTAGTTGCATTAACCATGATCGATATTGATCACATGTTATTGCCCGATCAAATTACCTTACCGCTGTTATGGTTAGGTTTACTCATTAATATTAATGGTACTTTTGTTCCGTTATCTGATGCGGTGATTGGCGCTGCTGTCGGTTATATGAGTTTATTTAGCGTATTTTGGCTATTTAAGTTATTAACAGGTAAAGAAGGCATGGGCTTTGGTGATTTTAAGTTATTAGCAGTGTTTGGCGCTTGGCTTGGATGGCAATTATTACCTATTCTCATTCTAATGGCTTCAGTGGTTGGCGCTATTGTCGGCATTAGCTTAATGTTATTTAAAAATCATCAACGTAGCCAAGCTATTCCTTTTGGCCCGTATTTGGCCGTTGCTGGTTGGATCACCTTATTATGGGGTAATGGCATTTGGTCATGGTATTTACAGCAGTTATCTTGAAAACAAGAATTTAATACTCACTATAATTCAGAGTTAAACCTGCCAATGTTACTAAACTTACTATTATGTCAAAATTAATCATCGGCCTAACTGGCGGTATCGGCAGTGGTAAAACGACCATAACAAATTTCTTTCAAACAAAAAATATTGATGTAATAGATGCAGATATCATTGCTCGAGAAGTGGTTGCACCTGACAGTGAAGCGTTAAGTGCAATCAAAGAGCATTTTGGTGTTTCTTTTATTCACCAGGATGGCAAACTTAATCGCGCTTTATTACGCACTAAAATTTTCAGTAATGAAGTAGATAAACTGTGGCTCAACGACCTATTACACCCACTAATTCGGTCACAGATAATAGCGCAAACGCTTGCTGCAAAAAGTCCCTATTGTTTATTAGTTGCCCCTCTATTAATTGAAAACAATTTATTAAACTTAGTTGACCGTGTTTTAGTGGTTGATGTTAGTGAAACAACTCAACTAACACGTACATTGAGGCGTGATCATAGCAGTTCAGAAAAAGAGATACAGGCAATCATAACAAGTCAAATAAGTCGTCGTAACAGATTAGAGTCCGCTGATGATATTATTAACAATGACACTTGTGAATTGGCTGAAATACAAAAAAAAGTGACTAAATTGCATCAACAGTATTTAGCTCTTTCAAAAGCACTTTAGTTAAGGCATTTAAAACGTAAATAGCAAAATAAGTAATAAATAGCAAAAAAATTCGCCATTTCGTCTTTCTATGGGTAGTATGGTTATCAACAATAAATAAGTATAACGTAACATGAATTTGTATTAGCATGACTTCGGTATTGTATGAGCACCCTCTCAACGAGCGGATAAGAAACTACCTTAAAATTGAGCAACTTTTTGCCCAGGTGAATAGCTGCGCCCCTACCGATGAAGCCTCAACGGTAAATAGCACCACCAGTTGTAACCTAGTCACTAATCAACATGTTTTTTTTACCGCTCTTTTTGCCATTATTGATACCTTAGAACGTAGTGATATTCGAGGTGATTTGATCAAAGATTTGGAAAAATTAGAGCAAAACTTAGTCGTTTGGTCTAAATCTCCTAATGTTGATAATAGCGCTTTAGAAAACAACCTAGGTGAAACCGTTAAACTTGTTGCTAAATTAAAGGTCAATAGCCCTACTTGGTGGCAATTAAAAGAAGATAAATTATTAGCAAGTTTAAAGCAGCGTTTTGCGATTCAAGGCGGCAATTCTAGTTTTGATTTACCGCAGCTGCACTTTTGGCTACACCAACCTTCAGAAAAAACTGATCAAGACATAATAAAATGGCTGGATTTTTTGACCGATATAAGCCGCTCACTTGCCCTCGTATTAAAGTTTATCCGTCAACGTGGTCCTTTTGAAGAGATAGAAACTGATAGTGGTTTTTATCAAGATAATGGCGAAGGTTTATTGTTATTACGTATTAAGCTTCCAAAAGATGCTCAATACTACCCAACAATAAGTGGAAATAGATTTCGTTACTCTATTCGTTTTATGTTGCCTTGCCAGCATACTGGCCGACGTTATTCTAATCAAGCCACTAAATTTCAACTTGCTCGCTGTTAATGCTTTCTCTTTGTTAAGTATTACGCATTTTAGCTAAGGTCAATCACTAAAGTTCATCTAAGCTAAATGACAAAGTAAGATGATTCGCGTTATAATATCGCTATTATTCGTTAAGCCGATTTAGAATATTATGACTTTAGAAGTTTCATGCCCACAATGTAAAAAAAATGTTTTATGGCAGCAAAGTAGTGAGTTTCGTCCATTTTGCAGTAAACGCTGCCAACTTATTGATTTAGGCGAATGGGCTGACGAGAGTAATAAAGTTAGCGAGCCGATCCTGAATGATATGCCATTAACAGAAGAGATGCTTGATGCCTTAGAAAGTGAATTTTTGCTTAACAACAAGTTTTTTGTTGAGCCTGAATAAAGAAATATCTAGGGGGTAAGTTAAACACTTAACACTTTAGCGGGCTTAAAGTTTTACTCTTTTTATCAGTTGGCTAATAATGGCTTGATTAGCTTCGGGGAAGTCAAGCTGCTGTAAATCAATAAGAGAAAACCAACCTTGTCCCTGCCCTTCTTGAGCGCTTGGCTCACCTAAGTAATTATCAACAACAAAAACCTCTAAACATACTTTTTTATCTGCATATTCATGCTCAATAACAATAAGAGGCTCGCAAGATAAAACTTCAATGGCTATTTCTTCATTAAGCTCTCTTCTGAGCGCCTCAGCAACAGTTTCACCGACTTCCACCTTACCACCTGGAAATTCCCATTTATCTCCCTGATGGGCATTAGTAAGCCGTTTAGTAAGAAAGTATTGGTCATTGGATGCTGACGTTCGATTAACAATCACACCAACAGCAACATGCACAATATCATTCATAATATTTCCTTTATTGGTAACATAAAAATGCCAGTCAATTGACTGGCATTTTTTCAGGTCGATATGCGTTTAAGATAACTTACCGTGACACTGTTTATATTTTTTACCTGAACCACAAGGACAAGGTTCATTACGGCCAACACGGGGCATCTCTTTCTGCTGTTTTGAAGCTGACTTGTGCTGGAAGTCCATCGGTACTTCTTCTGCTTTTCTGCGTTGTTCATCAACTGCAGCAACATCTTCTTCAGCACGAATCTGTACTTTAGATAGAATCCCCACAACATCAAATTTCAATGCATCTAACATGTCAGTAAACAATTCGAATGACTCGCGCTTAAATTCCTGTTTTGGATTTTTTTGCGCGTGAGCACGTAAGCCAATACCTTGACGTAAGTGATCCATTGCTGACAAATGCTCTTTCCAGTGAGAATCTAAACTTTGTAACATTACTGCTTTTTCAAATTGACGTAAAACATCCGCGCCAACAGACTCTTCTTTGTCTTTATATACTTGATCAAATTGGGCAATGATTTTTTCACGTAAAGTTTCTTCGTGTAGCTTTTCATCTTCTTCAAGCCATTTTTTTATCGGTAAATCGCTAGCAAACTCACCTTTAAGTTGTTCTTCAAGCGATTGAATATCCCACATTTCTTCCAAAGACTGCTGAGGGATATGCTGATCAATAACGCCAGTAATTACATCATTACGGATTGCAGCAACAACTTCACCAATATTATCTTCATCTAATAATTCATTACGCTGTTCATAAATAACACCACGTTGATCATTAGCAACATCATCATACTCAAGTAATTGTTTACGCATATCAAAGTTACGACCTTCAACCTTACGTTGCGCATTTTCAATACTGCGTGTTACCCAAGGATGCTCAATCGCTTCACCATGCTCCATACCTAATTTACGCATCATATTAGAAATACGCTCAGAAGCAAAAATACGCATCAATGAATCTTCCATAGATAAATAGAAACGTGTTGAGCCGTTATCACCTTGACGACCAGAACGACCGCGTAATTGGTTATCAATACGACGCGATTCATGACGTTCTGTAGCCACAATATGCAAGCCACCGAGCTCAAGTACACGCTCGTGATCTATCTGCCATTGTGCTTTAATTTTTTCTATTTGATCATCTGACGGATTTTTTAGCTTCTCAATAATAGCGCTTAAATTTCCGCCTAAAACGATATCTGTACCACGACCAGCCATGTTAGTAGCAATAGTCACAGCGCCTTCTTTGCCTGCATCAGCAACAATTTCAGCTTCTTGTTGATGAAATTTAGCGTTCAAAACTTTATGCTTAATTTTAGCTTTTTTCAAAAGATCAGACAAAAATTCAGACGTTTCAATGTCAATAGTACCTACAAGTACTGGCTGACCACGTTCTACGCAATCTTTAATATCGTCAAGAATGGCTTCAAATTTTTCTTCGCCAGTTAAATAAATAAGATCAGGTAGATCTTTACGAACCATCGGTTGGTTAGTAGGGATAAGTACTGTCTCTAAACCATAAATATGGCTAAATTCAAATGCCTCAGTATCGGCAGTACCTGTCATCCCTGACAGTTTTTCATAAATTCTAAAGTAATTCTGGAAAGTAATAGAAGCTAAAGTTTGATTCTCATTTTGAATATTTACACCTTCTTTAGCTTCAATCGCTTGATGTAAGCCCTCAGACCAACGACGCCCTTCCATTGTTCGACCAGTATGCTCATCAACGATAACAATTTCGCCATCTTTGACAATATAATCAACATCTTTTTGGAAAAGTTTGTGAGCGCGTAAAGCCGCCATCACGTGATGTAACAAAGTGATATTAGTAGCAGAAAAAAGCGTATCGCCTTCTTGCAAAAGATCTTTTTCTATCATGATCTCTTCAATATGAATTTGACCACGTTCTGTTAGATAAATTTGTTTGGCTTTTTCATCGATGGTGAAGTCACCAGTACTTTCTTCACCTTCTTTATCTTCTTCTTCTTGTTGCTCTAAAGTTGGCACGACTGTATTGATAACTTTATATAATGCAGAGCTATCTTCAGCCTGCCCTGAGATGATTAACGGCGTACGTGCTTCATCAATTAAAATAGAATCAACTTCATCGATAATTGCAAAATTTAATGGTTTTTGAGCTCGTTCTTCCGGTGAAAACACCATATTATCGCGTAAGTAATCAAAACCAAATTCATTGTTTGTACCGTAAGTAATATCAGATTGATATGCAGCTTGTTTATCTTGTGTCGATAAACCTGCAATATTACAGCCAACGGTTAAACCTAAAAAACTAAACAAAGGTCGACACCAATCGGCATCACGAGTAGCTAAGTAGTCATTAACTGTAATGACATGTACACCTTTGCCTGTTAATGCATTCAAATATGACGGTAAAGTCGCGGTTAAGGTTTTACCTTCACCTGTACGCATTTCAGATATTTTTCCGTCATTTAATACCATGCCACCAAGCATTTGCACGTCAAAGTGTCGCATACCAAAAACACGTTTACTGGCTTCTCGTACAACAGAAAATGCTTCTGGTAGAATTTTATCTAAGCTATCGCCATTAGCAATACGCTCTTTAAACTCTGCCGTTTTAGCTTTTAATTCTTCATCACTTAGTGCTTCAATAACTGGCTCTAGTGCATTAATTTTGTTTACTTCTTTGCCCATTTGCTTCAGTAATCTATCATTTCGACTACCAAAAATTTTTGTTAACAAGTTTACAAACATCTTATTTAAACCATTTATTGAATTAATGATGGCGACAATTGTCACCGAATTATGAATATTATTTTTCTTTACGACATTAACTTTTACTAATTTTTTGCTTTTCGATAAACATATTTTATTGGGTTTATCTGGGCATTATTACGTAATATTTCATAATGAACATGCGGTCCAGTTGAGCGACCCGTACTACCCATACGTGCAATAGCTTGCCCTTTGTTAATTACATCACCTACAGCAACTAATAAATTTTTATTATGACCATAGCGTGTTTTAAGACCTTCACCATGATTAATTTCAATTAACTGACCATAACCATAACGTTTTCCTGCCCATGTCACTACACCTGAACCTGTAGCAATAATAGCTGCATCTTCTTTGCCTGCAAAATCAACGCCCTTGTGCATAGCTGGTCGACCATGAAAAGGGTCTTTGCGCATGCCATAATAAGATGATAACCATCCTTTTGATATAGGTCGGCCTGACAAATAGCGATTATTTTCTATATGGTGACCAAAAGCAGAAGATTCAAGCATCTCTAACTGTTTTTCTTCATGTTTAAGCTCTTTTTCAAGCTGATTTATTTCATCTAATAACAATGGTAGTGTTTTAACTTGTTCATGCTCACTTGTTAAAGCGGGTCCACCACTTACCGGTACTTTAGCAAAATTAAATTCTTTTTTGGGAATGTTGGCATCATCGGCCAAACGATCTCCTAGGGCATTTAATCTGAGCACTTGCCCTTGTAATTCAGCTAATTTGATTGTTAACGCCGTAACCTGCTGATCCTGTATAGATACTCCTGCACTTTGTATTTCAGAAGTTAGTGCATATTGCTGATTACTCGGTTCAATGTTGTTTGTAACCATAAGATGAACAACCACACCCGAAATTAAAGCAAAGATCAAGACAACAGAGAGCCAATGCAACTTTTTTAAGCGCATCGAAAATCTTACGTTTTTTCCTCTGTATAGTAGTGTTAAACTCATAGTTAATATTTCAGTTAATCGTTTATTATTTCAATTAAGCATTACTTGTCGTTAGCGTTTTACTCAGCTTACATTATTTAGCGTAATACTAGCAGCTTTAGTGCGGAATTTAGGGTCTACTGTGGCGAGAAAATCTAAAAAACCTATCAATATGTCAGCCTTGTTGCAAACATCGACAGGCACTTTGGCACAAATTCAAGAAAAAACCAACTCTTTAGCACTGTTGAGTAATATTGTACGACAAATCTGCCCTGATTTGCCAATAGATGCTTTTCATATTGCTAATTGTCGGCAAGATACTTTGATCATAGAGGTCAAGTCACCTGCTTGGGGACAAAGGCTGCAATTTGAACGTAATAATATTTGTAAAACGTTGGTAATTGAAACTGATGGGAATTTTCAAAAAATTCAAATAAAAGTTAATCCGCAAGGTTTTCGTCATAAAAATGAAGATTTATCGATCTTAAACACTATAAAAAATACGCCTAGCAACAAGGTACCGGAAAATTTTATTGCCAATCAAAAAACAGCGAAGCAAATTATGAAAGTGGCTAAAAATGCCCCAAAAGGCTTAAAGGAGAAATTAGAAAAACTAGCTAGAGTAGCAGGTAAAAAGTACTAATAGAAAACTAATAGTTAATGGCAATTAGTAATTATACCATTATATTTACTAAGCATTAAAACGCTGTAGCATTGATCTCTTGGTATTCAATTGGCGATGGCTTACTGTCTTCATAAGTCACCCATTCCCACGAATCTACTTGTTTAAAAACCTCTCTGAGTAACATGTTATTTAAACCATGCCCTGATTTAAAAGCATTTAACTCACCTAAAATGCTCACACTACCCATATAAAGGTCACCAATAGCATCAAGAATTTTATGCTTAACAAACTCATCATCATAACGTAACTCATTTTTATTGAGCATGCGGTATTCATCTAAAACAATAGCATTTTCTAAACTGCCACCTAAAGCAAGGTTATGCGAACGTAAAAATTCAATATCCTTCATAAAGCCAAACGTACGAGCGCGGCTTATTTCTTTTATAAAAGAACAGCTTGAAAAATCCATACTCATAGTTTGACAGGTTTTAGCTATAACGGGGTGATCAAACTCAATAGAAAAATTAACTCGAAAACCTTCATAAGGTAGCAATTCAGCCCATTTATCACCTTCGCTAACGCGAATAGGTTTTTTAATGCGTAAAAAGCGTTTAGGGGAGTTTAAGGTTTCAATACCCACAGATTGGATCAGGTAAACAAAAGGTAAAGCACTACCATCCATAATTGGGATTTCTGCGGCATCGACATCAATAATAAGGTTATCGATGCCTAAGCCTGCAACAGCAGAGAGTAAATGCTCTACCGTTGAAACTTTGACATTTTGCTCGTTTACTAAACACGTACATAAAGTAGTTTCACCAACAACTTCCGGTGAAGCTTTAATATCAACGATAGGGTCAAGATCAATGCGGCGGAATACAATACCGGTGTTTTCTGGCGCAGGACGGAGAGTAACCTGCACTTTTTCACCTTTATGTAATCCAACACCAACGGTCGAAACACTTGTTTTTAATGTACGTTGCTTAACCATATATCACCTATCTAAAAA
>JAWSUX010000298.1:0-1195 GCA_033852215.1 Colwellia sp.
ATCTTTTTTATCTTTTTAAAACCAGTTTAGGTAAAGTGAGGCCCAAGCTTTGGCAGCAACCAAAGCCTTTTTATACGATAGTTCGATTGATTGCAGGCTCCTCTATTGAGAGACCGATAACAAGATAGAACGTCGTATAAAACTCCAAGCACTAAACTCGGATAGTCAACTGGGCCTCGAGCCCGAATAGCAAGGCAGAGTAAGCTTATTATGAATAGCAAAAATAATCAAAATGAAATTAACGTTGGTGTTGATACAGGTAAAATTCAACTCGACATTTACATACGCCCTTTAGATATTTATTTCAATGTAACTAACGATGAAATTGGCATTAAAGAAGCTATTACTGAAATTAAAAAACACAAGGTGACTCGTGTCGTTATTGAAGCAACTGGACGCTTAGAGCAAGCCTTTATCATGGCCTGTGCTAAAGCAAAAATTCCTTTTGTTGTTGCTAACCCAGTGAGAATAAAACGCTTTGCTGGTGTCATTAATCAAAAGGCTAAAACAGATAAACTGGATGCGCAGCTAATTGCTCATTATGCTGAAATGGTGAAACCTGAATTATCTAAACTAAAGCCAGAGCAGATAAGGCTGATGAGTGATTTACTCTCTCGTCGACGTCAGCTTATGGACATGCAAACAATGGAAAAAAATCGTCTGCAAATAATGCCTAAAGAAATCACTTCATCTATTAAACCAGTACTTACTATGATGAAAAATCAGTTAGAAAAAATTGACAAGAAGTTACATAAATTAATCGAAAGTTGTGATGAATATAAAATCAAAAATGACATTATCCAAAGCGTCCCAGGTGTCGGGAAAGTGGTAGCATTTAACTTGATAAGTGAAATGCCAGAGCTAGGTTATATCAACAATAAAGAAGCGTCATCATTAGTTGGTGTCGCCCCTTTTAATCGAGAAAGTGGCTCGTATAAAGGCAAACGAATGATACGTGGTGGACGCTCACAAATTAGAACCGCAATGTACATGGCAATGATGTCAGCCATTCAATGTAATCCAACATTTAAAGCAATGTATCAACGGTTAGTTGCGGCAGGGAAACCTAAAAAAGTAGCTATTATTGCGTGTATTAGAAAGCTTGTTATTACCCTGAATTCGATGGTGAGGGATGGTGTCTATTGGGATCCTAAGATGAATTAAATATTAAGGTTTGACACCATAGTCACTTGTT
>JAWSUX010000299.1:0-2919 GCA_033852215.1 Colwellia sp.
ATAGAAGAAGTCATTGTAATACCGCAGCCATTACCGCCGAAACCTTCAATGAAAATACCAAGTAAAGTTGGCCTTATCTCTACTGAACGACAAGTTACTGACAGTGTTATTGAGCCAAAAGTTCTGGCTATTAAACAAGTTCAACTTATCACCTTGCCACAACTAAAAGAACCTGCTCTTGTAATAACACCTATTTATAAAGTGTTGCCACAATATACCTTAAATTCACTGAAAAATAAGCCTCTTGGTGCAATACAACTTAGATACCAAATAACACCCGAAGGTAAAGTTAACAACATTACGGTTGTAAAAAGTTCGGTTAGCCGAAAAATACAAAAATCAACTAAAAAAGCGTTAGCTAAATGGCAATACACACCGAGTAATAGCTTTAAAGAAAGTTATGAAATTATATTTGAGTTTAAAGCTGACAAAAGCTAAGTACTTTTACGATGCCTGCTCGACTTCAAAGTACATGTGCAAGTCACTAAATAAAAATCTCGGCCGCAAGCGACCGAGTTTTAAAACAAGTCCAGCTGATCTGAATGTATTTCTTTCTGATCTAGTTCAGTAAGCTGGTTTTGAACATATTTTTTAATTGTTTCTTCGTTGGCATTCCCAATCGTTTCTACAAAATAACTTTGCGTCCACAACTTCCCGCCCCAAAAATATTTTTTCTTGATTTCAGGATAAATCCTGAAAAATTCACGAGCAGTAATACTTTTGACTATTTGCATTACATCACTTGGTGACTGCTTGGGGATACTTCGAATAACCATGTGAATATGATCTTCTGGTATTTCAAGTTCAACAATTTCTATATCGTAATCATATCCAATCTTTTTAATGATCGCCTTCATCGTTGTACGATAAGGCTCCATAAAAACTTTATGTCTATATTTTGGTATCCAGACAAAATGATATATTAGCCTGAAAACATGATGCGTATTTCTTTGAAGTTCCATGCACTGAATAATATAGACTAGGCTTCGCCCAGTCCACACTATTCAGCACGGGGGCAAGCCCCCGAGATTTTCGCTACGCTCTGTTAAAAAACAACTATTCTAGTGCCTAAATCGATGAGATATTTTTAAGCGATTGTCTTGGTTATTTTTTTAGCTGCTGGATATAATTAATAATGATGGCGGCATGATATAACAGTAATATGACTGTCCTTAACTGCATATACTAAACGATTAGACTCATCTACACGCCTAGACCAAAAACCCGATAAATTTTCTTTTAAAGGCTCCGGTTTTCCGATTCCCTCAAACGGAGAGCGCTTAGTGTCGGTAATTAATTTATTAATTCTTTTAAGTGTTTTTTATCTTGCCCTTGCCAGTATACATAGTCAACACATGCATCATCAGTCCATGCTAACAGCCTAGTCATTTAATATCTCTCGTTCAATCACTTGAGCGGATTTAAACTGCTCAATAGAACGGGTTAAATGAGCCGCGTTAGCAGGTGATTTTAATAAATGAACAGTTTCCATCAAGCTATTGTAATGACCCATAGACATAACAACAGCATCTTCTGAATCTCTACGTGTAATTACTGTATAATCAGCGTCATTTACGACATGGTCAAGTACAGATTTAAGCCCATTTCTTGCTTCAGTAAAAGATACAATTCTCATGGTATCCTCCCTTTATAGTTGTACAGTTAATAAGACAAATCTAACTAAAAAGAGTAACTTGTGCAAGATTAGGTACAAGTTTAATTGAAGCAGCTAACCGCCCGCTTAAGCGGAAAAATATAGTTGGTTAAAATGTTGAACGGAGTGACTACAGGAATCCTAAGATGAATTAACTATTAAGGTTTGACACCATAGTCACTTGTTAGCCATTACCGACTAAACCCTTAATATTATCCCAAACAAACCAGTATGCTGGAACAACACTACCATCGGGGGCATTCCAAACACTTTCTTTAGACTTGTGGGCACCAAGCCATTTATAAAAAGCTTGTGCATTAATATTGTCTTGATTCACCAATAGACACAAACCTTTATCAGGGTATTGCTGAAAGCACCAACAAGCCCCTTCAATCAAAAGGGATTTACCGACACCTTTTGATTGGTAAGCCTTACGAACATGCAAATTATCCAAATACGACCCAAAATCAGGATTCTCTCCTGAATAGAAACATGCAAACCCCACAATTTCCTCGTCAAATTCAGCCACTAAAACATACTGGTTTGGTTTCTGATTGATAAATCGTTCCGCCCAAACTTCTTCTCTTTCTCGTGGGACAATGCCCGTTAAATAAGCTTCAGTTAATGCGCTTTTATATGTATCGCGCCAGCTACTTGTATGAATACCAGCGATTTTCGACGCGTCAGCTAGCGAGGCTACTCTTATATTCATTTAGAACAAACATCCTTTTGTATGGCTAACGAGCCTGTTAACAGGCTAAAAATAGATAATTGGACTCCCTCCCCCTTAACGAGTGAGATAATATAAAAGTTACCACACCAATATATTAAAAGAGCCCAGAATATGTATCGTACTAGAGTTGGCGTTGATTTAGCAAAGAAAGTTATTCAAGTTTGTATTTATAAAAACAAAAAAGTACAATCAAATATTGAAATGACACCGGAAAAATTTCTTTCCTGGCTTATTAATAACAAACCGGTCACTATAATATTTGAAGCCTGTAGCCCCTCGAACTACTGGAAAAAAAAGGCAATTGAAGCAGGTCATGACGCACTGTAATGGTCAACTAAAACTGTAGAGTATTTAAACCGCTTTTTTCATTTCTACATACTTCTGTAATGGCCAACATAAATAAACTAAATATGAAAATTGCCATGGATGATTTTGGCACTGGTTATTCATCACTTAGTTATTTACGAGACTTCCCTTTTGATATTCTTAAAATTGACCAAACCTTTATTCGCGGCATTGCTAAAAATAAAAA
>JAWSUX010000300.1:0-6437 GCA_033852215.1 Colwellia sp.
TTTCGCTATCTGCTATAGGAGGATTATCAGAATGAATTAAACCTGCTCCGCTGCAGCTCAAACAGTCATAGAGGTGACCTTTAGGACGAACTGGTATTTTGCCTTCGTTATTCGTTTTTTCGAATTCATCCAACTCTTTTTGGTAGCGTAGTCGAACTTTCTTGCGAAGCCTTCTGGTTTTTTTACCACGTCCTTGACATTCCAGACAAGTAGACCAGCTAATAGGTTCATTTTTCAATTTTCAACAACCTTTTTATTTTTCAATTTGAGTTACTATCTATAAGAGACGCGGATTTTAGCCAGTACCATGGATACTAGCCTAATAATAATGCTGTAATTATTGCTTCTATCTATTCTAATAAGACGTAAATTATACATTAGCTCTTTTTTAAATCGTTTATTATGAATGGGTATAGCATTGATTTTATCATGCTAAAGAATTTTTCATTATTTCATTATTTCATTATTTCTACTATATTATACAGACAATTAATAATAACCTTTAGGCATAAAATGTTAATACGGATATTACTGTACTTATTACTTATTACTGTGCATTTTCAAGTAAATGCTGCGGTTAAAAATACTTCAGGCGGTTTTGTTGACATTAATGTCTACCCTTATTTATCGGATGTTGACAACGATAATACCATCACACTTAATATTGGTGCGAAACTCAATAATCGATTTTCTTATTTTTCTTTAACCAATTTTGGTAATGAAAAAGGGGAGGCCGAATTAGCCGAGATCAACACTTTTTATACGGAACAAAATGTCCGTTGGCAAATTAGTGAAAAATCACCAATTGATCTTACCCTGCAAATGAATTTTCGCTCCGATGATGACAATGACCGACAGCGCTTAGGATTTAGATGGCGGATAAACGATACTCAAGTATTTAACAATCTCTTTAAGGCGATAAACCTAAGTTGGTCAATTAATTTTCATGTGAAACAGTTTGATAGTGTGCCTGAGAATGTTTGGCAAATGGAACATGTATTTAGAATGACGTTTCCTGCAATAGATAAGCGCTTATATTTGTCAGGTTTTATTGACCATACCTTTAATGAAAATAATGAAGGTTTGGTAGGTAATGTTCCAAAGAACCCAGTCGTTGGTGAAATACAACTTGGTTATAGAGTAATAGAGAATTTGTTTTTTATAACCGAGTTCCGTGTTAATGAATATCGTCGTTCAGATGTAAATAACATGGCTGTTGGTTTGGAATATTTAATCAAATGGTAGGTACACAATGAAAAACCACACAAATAAAGTATTGGTTTTATTTTTAATTTTTATATTTTTTTGTCCTCGCGTTTTTGCTACTGATTATACTATTGGTTTGGCAACTTGGTCCGGTTACCCTCTTTGTGTGCAAGGGTTTAAAGATGCTTTAGCAAGTAAGGGATTAGTAGAAAACAAGCAAGTTACCTTTATTCAAGGAGAAGTTGGTGCCGACAAAATACTACAAAGAAAAGTTGCAAACGACTTTAAAAAACAAAAGCTAGATTTGGTTTTTACCCTAACAACGCCAGGAACAACAATAATAAAAGATGTTATACCTGTCACTACGCCAATAGTTTTTTCAATTGTGACTTACCCTGCTGATTCGGGTTTAATCGAGTCGTTTGAATATTCGGGCAATAACTTGGTTGGCACTAGCAATTATGTGCCATTATACCATTCTATTGATTTGCTGTTAGGTGTATTACCGGCAACAAAAAGTGTCGCTATTTTTCATCGCAAAGGTGAGCCAAACTCAAAAATTCAAACGGCTAATTTATATCGCTATTTTAAGAAAAGTGGCATTAAGGTGATTGACGTTGCAGTAACAAGTATTGATGAGCTAAAGGTAAAAGCTACCGCGTTGGTTAATAACGTTGATGTTTTTGTTACCACTACTGATACGTTGATACAAAGTGGCGGAGAATTGGCGTTAATTGAGCTTTCTTTAGCACATCAAATCCCTATTTTAAGCGCAAATAAAAAAGGCATTGAGCAAGGGGCAACCTTTGGTGTTGTCGCCGACTTTTATCAATTGGGTTTTATGGCGGGTGAGATGGCCGCACATATTCTTTTAGATAAAGCTTTACCTGAAAGTATAGAGTCAAAATTACAAAATCCTCCCAGTTTTTTATTTAACAAAAAAAGTATGAAACTGTTAGGTATTAACGTGCCAAAACAATTAACTCTTAAAGTTCAATGGACTAAATAAATAATATATATTCATGAAACTACTTACTAAAGTTATCTCAATATGTCTATTCGTTGCCCTAATTGTTATCGGTACATTAGGTTGTTTTGTTTTTTCATCCCTTAAATACGACCGAGTACAAACAATAGAAAAAGGCATAAATAGTGATGTTTCTTTTATGACTTCTCGTCTAGAAGAGCAGCAACGAAAGATAGTTGATATTAGCCAAATAGCAGCTCGTAATAGACAAGTAAAAAAAGCGCTCAGCTTGTTCGAAAATAGGGGGGTTAGCCAAGAATTGAACGACTTAATCGAAATACACCCCTTTATTAATTATATTCTTGTTACAGAATTAGATGGTACAGTTTTTTCTAGCAGCACACGTGATGGTAATAAAAAAAGAATAAACGGTGAAGAGCTTTTACTTAAAAACGTTCACCATCATCTACTTTATAGCCAACCGAGTAACGGCGTTGTTGGAGTAAGCTCAATTGGTCAAGATGAATACTTACCCCTTTTAGGCATAAAAGATAGTAATAGCATAAGCCAATGGTACAGCGTTAATATTCGTAAACGAGGTAAAGTTATAGGTAAACTAGTCATTAGTATTGACTGGCGACATATAGTAACAAATCAATTAGATCAAGCCATCAATGAGTTAGCATCCACTAAAAACTCTTTGATTGGCGCACTCGTCAAAAATAATAAAAATGAAATTATTATTGTGCGATATTATAAAAAAAATGCTGTATCTACTAATTATCATGAGAATGGTTTATACCAAAGTGATCCAAATGAGCTTTCATCCCAAAAGGTCTTTACGGTAGGTAAAACAGAACTTACTTCACTGTTAATATTCAATCGTCATCTTGAATTGAAAGTCGTTCAAAACCTCGGTGTGAACATTTTGATCGTGGGCACGGTTAGTGTATTGATTATGAGTATTTTACTCTACTTTTTATTAAAAAAAGTCTTATTGCATAGAATAGAGCAACTGCATCTATTTACTAAAGGTATTAGCGAAGGTGAACTGAATTATCAGATAGAAGATCTTGGAGCTGATGAGATAGGAGGTTTAGGCAGAGATTTTAATAACATGGTTCATAAGCTAAGCAAAAATATGACTTCTATTGAAAACTTACATAATGAGTCTGAATTAAGAAGGTTAGCACTACTTGAATTAAAAGAAAATACTGATCAATTAGCACTCGTGATTGATAGCACTGCCGCAGGAATTTGGGATTGGCAAGTACAAACGGGCGAAGTTGTCTTTAATCAGCGTTGGGCTGAAATAATTGGCTATACCCTTGATGAGTTGGCTCCCTGTGATATTAATACGTGGATGAAATACGCACACCCAGACGATCTAATACATTCAGGTGAATTATTAGAGCAACATTGGAATGGAGAAATTGATAGGTATAACTTTGAAGCTAGAATGAAACATAAAGAAGGTCATTGGATATGGGTATTTGACTCAGGAAAAGTGGTGGAATGGTTTGATGATGGTAAGCCAAAACGCATGGTAGGGACTCATCTCGATATTTCAGCTCAAAAAAATAATGAAGAAATGTTGATAAAAGCAACAGAGGAAGCAGAACAAGCTGTTATTGCAAAAAGTGAGTTCTTAGCCAGTATGAGCCATGAAATTCGTACCCCGATGAATGGGGTGCTTGGTATGTTGGGATTAGTCGTAGATACAGACTTAAATGACGAACAACAGCATAGAGTAAATATTGCCATGGGTAGCGCGAAATCATTACTGAATTTAATTAATGATATTTTGGACTTCTCTAAAGTAGACGCTGGTAAAATAGAGCTAGAAAATATTGATTTCAATTTACGGACTATGCTTGGTGAGCTTTCTGAAGCTCAGGGATTACAGGCTCAAGTTAAAAAACTTGAACTTATCTTAGATGTCACAAAAATTGAAGACTCTATAGTTAAAGGTGATCCTAGTCGGCTTCGACAAATAATATCTAATATCGTCAGTAACGCGATTAAATTCACTGCCAAAGGCGAAATTGTAATAACGACCGAGTTACTTTCTAACGATGATTCATCATGGCGTTTTAATTGTAGTATTAGTGATACAGGTCTTGGCATCCCAGATGAGAAAATTTCTTTGTTATTTGATTCGTTTAGTCAAGTTGACTCATCTACAACGCGAAAATTTGGTGGTACGGGTTTAGGGTTAGCTATTGCTAAGAAACTTTGCAAGCTAATGAATGGTGACATTAGTGTAACCAGTGAATTAGGTGAAGGCAGCTGTTTCCATTTTTATGTGATTTTACAAAAGAGTAATAAATCACGGCGAGTAATGCCTAAAGTCAATATAAAGAATTTAAAATTACTTATCGTAGATGACAATGAGACAAATAGGCAGGTCATACGAGGACAGCTTGAACATTGGGGCTCTACTGTTTTTGAAGCTGATAGTGGTCAACAGGCATTATTACTTTGTGATCAAGAGTGCCGAGATGATAACAATGCACCTTTTGATGTAGCACTTCTTGATATGCAAATGCCCTATATGGACGGTGCGGAACTAGGTAAAATTATTAGAAGTGATAAGCGTTTCAAACAAATGAAACTAATTATTATGACCTCAATGGGACATATCGGTGATGCTCGATATTTTGCTGATTTAGGCTTTGATGGTTACTTTCCAAAACCCGCAACAACCGCGGATATTTTTGGCGCTTTATCTGTAGTAACAAAAGGCGGAGAAGTGTTTGATGAAGCCGAGCCACTTGTCACTAGTCATTATTTAAAAACATTAGCGCCTGCAAAAGATGAATATTTTAGCGACACTGATTTAGGTACCATTAAAAATAAGCGAATATTATTAGTGGAAGATAATCGTATTAACCAGATGGTAGCCAAAGGAATACTGACTAAATTAGGTCTAACCTTTATTGATATTGCTAATAATGGTGTTGAGTGTTTAGAAAAATTAAGCCAAGAAAACAAAGCTAAGCGTTACGATATGGTACTAATGGATTGTCAAATGCCTGAAATGGATGGATATTCAGCTAGCCGACAAATACGAATGGGCAATGCTGGTGAATTCAATAAAAACATCCCTATTATTGCTATGACAGCAAACGCTATGGCCGGTGATAGGCAAAAGTGCCTTGATGCAGGCATGGACGATTATTTATCTAAACCCATAGAGGTCAATATATTAATTACGAAGTTATTGCATTGGTTAGCAGATAATACAGAGCACAACGCTTAAAAGAGTTATCAACTACAGGCAACTAATTATTAAAATAATTCTGTTGGGCTAAAGGCTGTATTTTAAGCGAATAAACAACTACATGGCTATTTTTCCAACTAAAAAGCAGTATATTGATCTTATTTTGAATTTTCTCTTTACAAATAGTGCTAGAGAACTTAAAATTCGCCCGCTTTTGAGAAATAAGATTTTTATAACTTAAAAGTAATTTGGTGAGATGGCTGAGTGGTCGAAAGCACCGGTCTTGAAAACCGGCAAGGGTTTATAGCCCTTCTAGAGTTCAAATCTCTATCTCACCGCCACATTCTAAAAAACCGCACCTTAGATAGTAGCGGTTTTTTTTCGCCTTGAGTTTTAGCTTTTACATGGATATCGAGTTTTTACTTTGCCGTTAGCCATAGGTTTTAAACTGTGCAGCTGAGGAAGAAATGCTTTATGTGAATGGAGAATGTTAACAGTAAAAATATATAAGCAGTTCAATAAGGTGCTGTAAAAGAGTTAAGTGTAATCTAGAGAGTAAATACTCGTGATTTCAACAACTATTTATCTTAGTATATATTCAAATAATTAGCATATATATTCATAAGATATTTGACTCAGTAGCGTTTTACGGGTACTTTTCCCGACCGCTTTACATAATGATTTTTATTAATGGCAAAGCGTCAATAAAGGCTGAATAGAAGTCTGACGTTATCGCCAAGAAATTCTAAATAATATTCTGATGGATCAGTAGCACACACTTTGAGCATTAAAAATATATGGCTTAATTAGCAAGAGAGTTTTAGCTAATAGAAATAGTTTGATGAAATAGGAATAAGCAATGAATGATATGAGCAAAAAATCCCAAGGTCTTTATCGCACCGAGTTTGAACATGACAGCTGTGGTATTGGTTTCGTCGCCAACCTAAAGGGTAAAAAATCTCACGATATTATTGAGAACGCACTCACCATGTTGAGTTGTATGGAACATCGTGGTGGTACTGGTTTCGACGTCAAAAGTGG
>JAWSUX010000026.1:0-9561 GCA_033852215.1 Colwellia sp.
GCCCCTTTTTTCACTACAATACCTTCAACTACAACCACACCTGCACTTAAAAAAGCATCGTCTTCAATAATCACAGGGCTAGCACCTACTGGCTCTAACACACCACCAATTTGTACTGCTGCTGATACATGTACATTACGACCAACTTGTGCACATGAGCCAATCAAAGCATGACTATCAACCATAGTGCCACTATCAACAAAAGCACCAACATTGATATACGCTGGTGGCATAATAATAACACCTTCAGCAACATGAGCACCTGCACGTACTGATGAACCGCCGGGTACTAAGCGAACACCGTCTTCTGGACTAAATTGACGCGCTGGTAAATTATCCTTATCGACAAAACCTTGGTAATTATCAGAAAAGCTGATATTTACTCCAGCTTTAAAAGCCGCAAGAATCCCCTGTTTCACCTCAATATTAGCATGCCAATTGCCGTTTTCGTCTTGATTTGCTGCACGTAAAGTACCTGCTTCTAACTGTATTATTACATCTTGCCAGTTCATGTTCGACTCCAATTATTTTGTTAAGTTATAAGATTTTTTTTAAAGGTTAATTTTTTTAAATGCTAAATAAATACGGTTAAATAGTTTATTGATTTTTTTTGCATATCTCTAATTTGTTATTTGTTTCAGTGTTACTTGAGTTAACTTCAGACAGCCAAAAGTTAATTTTTTCATTAAAATTAAGAAGTTCGTTATCTTCAGCCAACTCTAGATGGGTCAATGGCGCACGTAAAATAGCAGTAGAAATAGTATTGTTTTTATGCATCAATACCTTAACAGGAATAGGATTAGCAACACTAAAAAGTGCCTCAACCGCATTTTTCCACAAAGGAAATAATGCTTGGTTATCCAAGCCATGTTTCGTTAGACATTGTTCAACATAACAATGCGTTGCCTCAGGCCATGCATTAGCACAAACCGAAACCAAACCTTTAGCGCCACCAGCGACCAAATAGGGCAACATAGCATCTTCACCACTATATAAATCAATGTGAGGACAGTGTTCGCTATAGTGCAAAAATTTATTAAGATCGCCACTAGCCTCTTTCATCGCCCAACAATTAGGATGATTTTGTACACTCTGCACTGTGCTAACAGGTATCTCGGTTCCGCTACGCGATGGTACGTTATACAACATACAAGGAAATTTAGCCTCATCAAGTAAAGTAGTAAACCATTGTGTTTGCCCAATACCTCCTGGTTTAGCATAGAGAGGGGTCGCTAATAAATAAGCGTCAATTGCCAGCTCATTGCATTGTGCTAGCCAAGCAACTTGCTCTGCTAAATTGTAACCTCCGACTGCAACCATAATGGGGACATTTAACGTTAGCTGACAAACAAACTTAACGACACTTAATTGCTCATTCGTTGTTAAGGCCAAACCTTCGCCGGTACTACCAAGCAATAATAAAGCATTACCCGCTTTTGCTTGTTCAATAGCAATAACTTGCAAACTTTCAAAGTCGATGCTGTTATCTTGATTAAATGGGGTAATTAATGCCGTCCACAGATGGAAATTTTTTACTCGCAATGTATCTGTTGTCTGCTGCTCTATTTGCTGAAGGTCTATTATTGAAGAATTATTTTTACTCATTACTCTCGAACTCATTGTTAACAGTAAATTTACTGTTGTGTAGGTTCGGAGAGTTCTTGGCGTTTACAATGAAGAGCAGCAATACCTTTTCACTATAGAGTGAGGTACGTGGCTTTAATGCAAAGGCCAGAAGCTCTCCACTTATATAATAATTACTCAACTAGCAATTATTTACAGTGACAGTTGTTGGGATTCAGCCCATATTCATTGCTATAAAGTTAACAATAAAACAACCGAAAAACAGTTCATCAAAAAATTGTTTCTCTCGGCGTTAATCCCCCTCATTACTACTCACAGAGTTTGATCTCTGCCTTTTGACTGCTGCTCAAAAGCATAGGGTAATTACCTGGTTAACGCTCCTCTTCTGGCCCCTTTAAACCTAATAACCACCAAAAAAACCAAGGTCATTAAGTTAGAATTAGGGACAGCGACATTTAATCATTTTTTTTATAAAAACTCAATAAAAGAGTTCTTATAAGCTATAAGCTAAGTGTTATTTAACGTAGAATAGCTAAAAAATTATTGTTGTTTTGTCCTATGTCACTAACCAACCCAAGCCAAGTTTTATTGCGTAACACTGAGTTACTTACTGCACAGTCACCATTATTTATTAATATACCTGAAGATGGTTTTATTGATACCTATCTTGAGCTTAACCAACAAGCAAAAATCAGCTGCTATAATACTAATTATAGTGACTATATGGCGCTAAAAACAAAACACCAAACAAAAACGCCTTCAATAAACATCCTCTTTGCTAGTACGTATCAAAGCGAAATAAAGCATGATTTAGTTATTTTACATTTTCCTAAAAGCAAAGCTGAACTAGCATTTACCTTAGCAACCATTGCACCTTATCTAGCTGAAAATAGTAAAATATTACTTGTTGGAGAAAAGAAAGGTGGCATACAGTCAGCACCTAAACTTAGTCAACATTTTTTAAATAACTGTCAAAAAATAGATACTGCTCGTCATTGTTGGTTATTTGCAGGTATTGTTCAAAACGAGCAATTAAATAAAAAATTTACTCTAGACGATTGGTTTAAAAAATATGAAATAACTATTGATAACATCACACTGACGATTACTTCATTACCGGGTGTTTTCAGTCAACAAAAACTAGATATTGGCACCTCGTTGTTATTAAAAAATTTGCCGAAAAATATAGAGGGAAAAATCTTAGATTTTGGTTGCGGTGCTGGTGTTATTAGTTGTTTTATTGGCAAAAAACACCCAACAAGTCTTTTATCTTTACTTGATGTTAGTGCTTTAGCATTAACATCAGCAGAAAAAACACTGTCACTTAATGGCTTACAAGCGACTATTTTCCCGTCAGACAGTTTAAATAATGTTGAAGGAAAATATCAATGTATTATTTCAAACCCCCCATTCCATCAGGGTATTAACACTCATTATCAAGTAACGGAAAGTTTTTTATCAAACATACATAAGTACTTAAAAAGAAAAGGTATAGTCACTATTGTTGCCAATAGCTTTTTACGTTATCAACCTATTATGCAACAGCATATAGGTAAAACTGATACACTAATCAAAGCACAAGGATTTACTGTTTATCAAAGCCAATATAAATAAAATGAAGATGAACAATATACATGCAAAGGTTGAATTTCTCGGTTTTTTCAACGATTATCAATGTATCGCTATTTTATATTATAAAAGTTGATGTCTAATTTTAAAAAAAAAATGTCATTAAAAAGCCTATTTATCAAAAGTATTCTTGGCTTCACTTTTTTAATGTTATTAATAACTATTAGCACTATTATAGCCAAGGTAAATACACAGCAAAATATAATACTAGAGCAAAACACCTTTTCTTGGGCCAATTCCTTAGCACAAAAAAGCATACCTTTTTTACAAAGCAACCCAAAAAAAACTCATTTAGAACTTAATAAAGAACTTAATAAAGAACTTAATAAAGAACTTAATAAAGAACTTAAAGAGTACATTAAAAACCCATTAATTAACCGCATTCATATATACCAACACAATAAAGATGGTAATAACCATTTTTTCACTAGTTATAATAAAAATCATAACTTTCCAGCAATTCAAGATAAGACAGATAAAATAGCAGAGTTATCTGCTGTTCAGTATCAAGATAATTATGTCGAGCTTATTGTTGAAATTAATGCCGAAAAACAGACATTAGGTTATTTATACATTCAATCAAGCTTAAATGAGAAAAAACACTTTTTAAACAACTTGATTATTACTTTACTTATCGTTGCTTTATTCACTTTGGCTCTGTCTTTTCTGTTAGCGCTGTACTTGCATAAAAAGACAGACCAGTCACTTATCCATATCACTGAAAACGTAAGTCAAATATCTCAAAGAAAAAACTATCAAACCCGAATAGACAAACAACAATATAATGAATTTGGTGTGTTAGCTAAGAATATTAATACCTTGCTGAATCGCACAGCTAAACATATCGGGAAACTTGAAGATGATAACCAGCATGCACTAAGTCAAAATGATGAGTTAAGAAATAGAGTTAACTTAAGAACTGATGCATTAAAAGAGTCAAATCAAGAATTATTGTCAACGTTAGAGAAACTACATCAATTTCAAGGGCAACTTGTTGAAACTGAAAAAATGGCCTCTCTTGGTGATATGGTTGCAGGCATAGCACACGAAATAAATACCCCTATTGGTTTGGGCGTTACCGCATCAAGTTTACTCGCTGATAAGCACAACGACATTAGACAAGCCTTCATCAATAAAACGTTAAAATCAAGTCAGTTAAATAAATTTTTATCTGATGGCGAAGAAAATATAGCGATCATTTTTCGCAACTTGGAACGAGCGGCTAAATTAATATCTAGTTTTAAAAAAGTAGCAGTTGATCAATCAAGTGCAAAAAGTCGAACATTCAACGTTACTGAATTACTTGAAGAGGTACTATTAACTCTGTCAGCAAAATTAAAATCTGCACATGTTAACATTTCATTCAACTGCCCTAAAAACCTTAATATCACCAGTAAACCAGGACCGATAAATCAAATATTAATTAATCTCATTCTAAACTCGATTCTGCATGCTTTTGAAGAAAGGGAAAAGGGTGAGATAACAATCAACATCATGATTTTAGGCAATCAATTGCATATAACTTATAGCGATGACGGGGCAGGTATTGATGAAAAAATAAAGAACAAAATATTCGATCCATTTACCACAACAAAACGAGGTGCTGGCGGCAGTGGTTTAGGTATGCACTTAGTATACAATTTAGTAACACAAGCGCTTGATGGCAATATTCAAGTTGATAGTGAGAAAGGTAAAGGTGTCTACTTTGATATAACTTTTCCTGTGCAAATCGTAGTAGATTAATAAAATACAACTTATCTAGCCAATTAATTGTTTTTTTGTGATGACTTAGCTACCATAGGCTGATAATTGTTAGACCACTAATTATAAATAATCATTAGCGACATTCATAACTTACAGGTACAAATAGTAATGCAAACATATCAAATTTTGGTTGTTGAAGATGAAGACGTAACGCGTTTTAACTTACGCAATTTGTTTGAGGCTGAAGGTTATGAAGTTTTTGAAGCTATTGACGGCGATACAATGGCTCAACAGCTAGCATTAAACACGATCAATCTGGTTATCATGGACATTAACTTACCAGGTAAAAATGGCTTATTGCTAGCTAGAGAACTTACAAAAAATAAAGAGTTAGGTTTAATATTTCTAACTGGAAGAGATAGCGATATAGATAAAATACTCGGTTTAGAAATAGGTGCTGATGATTATTTAACTAAACCTTTTAACCCTCGCGAGTTAACCATAAGAGCACGCAATATTCTTAGCCGAATTGGGCAGCATAAAACAGATGTGGTACTACAAAGCACGGTTATTAAGTTTAACCTGTGGACTTTAGATGGTAACTCTAGGCAAATGACAAGCCCAGAGGGAGAAGTTATTGCTATTCCTCGAGGTGAATACCGAGCGTTAAGTTTATTGATTAGTAATGCTGGAAAAATTATTTCTCGTCAAGAGCTTATAAGAGAAATGACGGGAAGAGATTTACGCTCGAATGATCGCACTGTTGATGTCACTATCAGACGTTTACGTAAGCACTTTGAATCAAGTAAAAACACGCCTGAATTAATCAATACAATTCATGGTGAAGGTTACCGCTTTGTCGGTACGTTAGACTAACCAAGCTTCTAAATTCGAGCAATACGCGTAGAAAAATTTGAAAGATCACTTCGTTAGTTTATTGTGGTATTAGTTAACTGCAGTCAACCATTGTTGAAATGCACCAATAGCTTGTTCATTTTCCTGTTCTAGTTTGCTTAACAAAGTAGCTTTTTCTGCCGGCTGAACACTCGTTTTTTCTAAACTGACCAGTAGAGCATGTAAACGCGTTAAACCAACACTTGCAGAAGCTCCTTTCATTTTATGGCAATGTTCTTGCCATAAAACAGTAGAATTAGCTAATTGCGCTTTTTTAATATCACTTAGATAAATAGTGGCTTGCTGTTTATACAAAGTAAACATTTGTTCAACAATATTTTTACCAATACTATCAATGTAACTTTGCAATAAAAACACATCGAGGGGCGGCAGATCTTGTTTTGTTTTTTCGCTATCATTTTTTTTCACAAATTTTTTCTTTTATTGCGCTCTTGAAAGTCAAGTGTAACAAGAAAACCTCATGATTGTCATACATTAAAAAACGTTATAAATATCAATATATAATACAGAATATATAATGACGATTAGTTTTTAAAGTCGTCTTTTAAAAAAGTAACATCTTAGTAAGAAAATATTTATTTTTGTCTGTTGCCAAAACGCTAATGATTACCATTAAAAAATAAGCTAGAATATGCGCCCTTAGATCTACTCGTTGCATTCCTTGCAAAAGCAAGCAATGTAGATGCGAGTCATTATATTAAGTTTTAAAGTGGAGTCATTATGGCAACGACAGTGCCAACGACAGTGCCAGTATCAATGCCTGATATTGCCAATCATACAACAGCCCAAACCGAAGGTACGCTAGATTGGGTAGGCATGAGCAATATTGAAATGCCGATCATGGTCGCTTCAAAAGGCCAAAGCGAACGTATGGTCTCAGCCCATATAGATGCTTTAGTTAATTTAAAAGAAGCAAAGGCTAAAGGTATACACATGTCCCGCCTTTATTTATTGCTTGATGACGTATCAACCAGTAAGACCCTAAACTATCAAAGTTTAGTCAGCTTACTTGATGGTTTTATCAGTAGTCACCAAGATTTAAGCGACCAAGCAAAAGTACAATTCAGCTTTGAATATCATTTACGCAGAAAGTCTTTAATTAGCGGTAAAGAAGGCTGGAAAGCTTACCCTGTGACCTTAACCGGCTTATTAAATCAAGGGAAGTTTACGATAGAGTTAGCAATTGATGTACGATACTCATCAACTTGCCCTTGTTCTGCTGCACTTGCCAGACAGTTAATTCAGCAAGAATTTCAAGATACCTTTTCAATAAATAACAATAAGAACGCATCTTTAGAAGATATTCACGCATGGCTTGGCACCACTGAAGGCATTGTAGCGACACCGCATTCACAACGCTCTGTAGCTGAAGTAAAAGTTAAGCTAAACAGCACAATTAATGATTTCCCAATAACAGAGTTGGTCGATCTTATTGAAGGCTCATTGAAAACCCCAGTACAAGCAGCAGTAAAACGTGAAGATGAACAAGAGTTTGCTCGCCTTAACGGTCAGAACCTAATGTTTTGTGAAGATGCTGCGCGCCGCCTTCAACATAGTATGAACCAAGCAACGCATTTTGATGATTTTTGGTTACGTATAAATCACTTAGAATCACTGCATGCTCATGATGCGGTTAGCGTAACAACTAAAGGCATAGCAGGCGGTTATCTACCGTAAGGGTTTATTAAAACGTAATTTAGTACACCTATGCAACGGTCGATTCAAGCCTAAAGCGGTTGTATACATGAATGTTAGAGAGCATGCTTTCTTTTAGGCTTAGTTAGATTCCCTTGGCCCGCTGTAGCCGCAACAACTCCAGTTATGTGGCTACTTCATAGTTCAAGGAGCTAGCGCAGAAAGTTCATGATAATACTGGAAGCCAACTTTCAACTTAAGCAGTAAAAATAGACGAATGCTAAATAAACAAGGCTTATGCCACACAAAGTGTGCGTACCTGCCTATTTTTAGGCGTTCATAACCTTAAACGGTAAACCTCTCTTAAAATTGCAACTTTAACACTGGAAAGATTACCTGAAGACACTAGTACTCTCTTATGCGCTGTATTAATTTTATAATCAAAAGCTGCAGGCTTTATTCACTTGTCGAGATCTAACACACTTAATTAGGCTATCAGTGACAGCTAGGTAAACTTGATAACTTAGTTAACCTGAACTCTGGATAAGCAGAACTTACTCAAAATTCCTCTTTATCCAATTCTCAGCGTTAAAACGTCGATAAATAACGAGTTATTCATAAACCTTTTGCCTTGATAATCGAATAAATTGAAGCATTGATAGAGTATATAGCTACTTAACCTTGTGAGTTTTGTTCTCAAAAGTATAAGTTGTTGTTTTTACTTAAACATCAAGTACTCATCATCCAGAGTTCAGGTTAGTTAAAGACATGAATATTCAGCTTATACTATACCTATATTAAATCTCAGACTCTTTTTCATAAACACAAAAGTCCAACTGATAAACATTCTTTTCATCTGTCTCACGCAGTTCACTACTCACTTTTCGCCAACTTCCGTCATCATAATCAGGAAACTGCGTATCCCCAGTAATCACTGCGTTAATGTGAGTGACGTATAAACGATCTGCTTCGGGTAAACAATGGGCATAAATAGCACCACCTCCGATGACCATAATCTCTTTAACTGCTTCACCTCCGTTTGAGCCATCAACTAACGCTAATGCCTGCTCAACTGAAGTTACGGTATCCACACCTGATGCTTCATAACTTTCATCACGAGAAATAACGATATTTCTACGCCCCGGTAACGGCCTGCCTATGGACTCATAGGTTTTTCGCCCCATGACAATTGGCTTACCTAACGTCATTTTTTTAAAATAAGCTAAATCAGCAGGTAAATGCCAAGGCATTTCGTTATCTTTGCCAATGATATTATTATCAGCTGTTGCTACTATCATAGAAAGAATCGTCATTATATTTCTCTTAGTTTTTATTTTGTATATTATCGCTAGAAATCAGCTAAAAAAACACTGAGTTATATAAATAAAACAGTGTTTCGCGAATTAATTATTATAGCTTGAGGTTTATGGCCGATACTCTACTTCAACATCGTAATCATTTTCATTCTCCTTAACACTGATAACAACCGCAGATTTCAGTCGCCAGTGCGACACATTGAATTTTGATGGCCAGTGGGCGAAACTCACGGTCGACTAAAACCCAATGTGAGATCACTATGCCAAAGACATATACCCGACTGACCGAAGAAGAACGATAGCAGATTTATGAAGGAGTAACAGAAAAACGTTCTCATCGTACAATAGCCACTTTAATCAACAAGCACCACAGTACGGTTTCTAACGAAGTTAAACGCAATACTGGCTTGCGAGGTTATAGACCAAAACAGGCTCAAGAAATAGCTCAACAACGACACCAAAATAAACCTAGGCATATAAAATTAACCGCCGATGTCCAAGCATTGATTACTGAGAATGTTAAGCACGAGTGGAGTCCAGAGCAGATACAAGGTCGACTCAAAATCGAAGGGGTTGCAATGGTCTGCGCTACTACTATTTACGGGTTTATTCAGAAGGATAAATCGTCTGGAGGAGAGATTCATAAACATCTTCGCCATAGAAAGCCTTACAAAAAACGCACAGGCTCATCAGAGACTAGAGGCCAAATTATTGGCCGTATATCGATAGATGAAAGGGCTGCCATTGTTGATGAGAAAGTACGTATAGGTGATTGGGA
>JAWSUX010000301.1:0-2041 GCA_033852215.1 Colwellia sp.
TTTATCCAGACGACAAATAGGAGTAGATAACGACTAAAAAGTTATTGCGCTATTATCTTATAAATAAATGCCTCATAACTAAATATCTGGTAAATAAATAGCTGATAAATGAATATTCGATAGGTGAATACTCGATAAATGTCGAGTATTCATTTTAGTAATTACAACGTAATACGTGCCATTTAAAGCAAATCCTGTACTTAAGTAATATTCACTCAGGAAGTAAAGCTAATTTACTGCTGTCACCTTCTCGCCCAAAAAGTAATTTCTTGTTCAGTTAAAAACTGTTCGGCATTTTCACCTTGTAACAACGCTAATGTTGCTAAAATACCTGCTTGAATGCATTGAGGTGCTACGGTAGTAATAGAACGCGGTGCATGTATTATCGGCCAACCTGTTTTAGCATTTAATACGTGACCATAACGAACACCATTTTTTATTAAATAGCGCCGTGCATCGCCACTGGTAGCCAACGCTCCTTGGGTAAGTGCAACAATCATATCTTGTTGCTGTCCAAGCGCATCACAGTCAGGATGTTCAATAGCGACTTGCCATGCTTCATTATTAAGTCTAGAGCCTGTTACAGCCAAATCGCCGCCTAAATTAACCAAAACAGGTTTTTCAGTTAATTGCTTTACTAATAATATAGCGCGATCTACGGCATATTCTTTACCTATACCGCCAAAATCTAACTCCATGTTTTGTGGCAACATAATGTTTTGTTGATCATAAAATACTTTTTTCCAACCAACAAAGTTCAGTATTTCATTCACGTCGGCTGAGTTAGGAAAATGTTGGCACTCCCCGCTTATGCCATCAAAAGACCATACTTTTCTTAGTACACCTGAGCTTATATCAAAAAGACCATCACTTAATTGATAACATTGCTCGGCAAAATTGAGTAATAAATAAGTTTCTTCATCGATAGCCAGCTTTTTGCCACCACTGATATTTATTTGGCTGCAAATGCTACGGCTATCGTAACGACTGTATTTATCTTCAATACGCCAAACCTCTTTGCTAACACATTGAGCGACTTCTTTAGCTAAGTTTTTATCTTGCGTTTGAATCAATACTTCACACGGACTAGCCATAGCATTAAAACTAATGCAATGGCCGTCTTTTTGTTTACTTAATATAAACGTTCGTTTTTTTTGCATATTGATAACAGTAATAACTAAACAATAATAACTAAACAGTAAGGAGTAGCAGTTTAAAATGAATAACTTACTTGCGCAATAATCGCCTCAACAACAGGGTAAATATCAAGCCCATTTAATGAGCTTGGATCAGTAAATCCAGCATTAGTTGGCATTTGACGATAATACTCAAGCCTAAAAGAAAGTTCTTTACCTCCGTTAAGTACAACACCGTATTTCGCACCAACAGTTACGGCTGTCATTTCACCAATACGATAATCGGCACTAACAAACCCTACAGGCGATTGCGCTTCGAGAATATATGGCTTAAAAAAATCAGCCGCATTTTGTTGGTAAAATCTAATATGGGGCTCAAGATAACTTGTTTTCCCTACAGGGATAGTAAAACGTGAGTCAATAGTGTGAGAACTAATCCCCCAGTCATCCCACATATAACGATAGGAAACATCAGCAACCGTATTGAACAAGTTATCATCAAAATGATATTTAGCTTGCATGAAAGTGCTTTGCTTTACTCGTGAGTCGGGTCGTTTTTCATAAATATAATCTTGTGCTATCCCTTCGTTGTTAAGCACACTAACCACTTTAAATGGGTCAGTTAAATAACCGTCAACCATTGAATAAGAATAATTAAAAGCGGTGATCATGCGACGATTTATCACTTGAGTAAAACCAACAAGAATATCGGCTGTACTTTTATCATCACTATCCCCTATTCTCGTTTTCGCAAACTCAGTATCCCATTCAGCTGAACTTGAATCGCCAACTAACATAGATGAAAACGGTTTTGGAATGCCTCCTTCAGGGGTAAACGTATCTTGAAAATAGCTTAAGCCCATTGAAACAGTAGAGTTTTTCTTATTAAAGTCATAGGCTACATT
>JAWSUX010000302.1:0-3870 GCA_033852215.1 Colwellia sp.
TATTAAAGTCATAGGCTACATTGCCATTAAGTCCTACTGACAAATAATCATATTCTTTTGAAAAATGTCCGCCAATACTACCCGTTATATTTTCGGCTAACGGCTGTGTCCATTGGCCGTTAAGTTGAACGCGGGTATCATGAAAAGTATCATCAAGCGGTGTTTCACTGGTTGGTGTAACATACTGGCCATTACCCGAAGGACGAGTAAATGTTTGTGCATTAGGTTGTGCGATAGCGCCATTTGCTGAAGCGCCAGTTAAGGCATCAACGGTTAACTTAAGACTCAAAATTTCGTCATCAGCAAAAGTTTTTGTACCTGCAATGATAACTTCACCGGCACTGACTCTATCAACTTCAGAATAGAGCAAAAATGCACTATCAAATTGCCACTCATCCACATCTTTCGCTTGAGCCACGCTGCCCATAACAGCAGTAGTGCCTAATAACGCACTGGTCGCTAAGGATAATGCCGCTTTTATATTCGTTTTTTTATTTAGTTTACTTGTTTTATTTAGCCGAACATTGTTATTTAAATTAGTCATTAGTTACACCCACAGCCGCCACCACCAAAACTTTTACCACCACTTGACGCTTCTTTAGAGAAATATATATGATCATCTAAAGCTGCATCAACGGGACTCGATGTTAGCGCCATTTCTTTTTTTGCTAACAAATCACGCTCCCAAGGCTCTACGCCTAAACTACTACAAGCGCTTAGACTGACAGTTATGGCGCTTAATAAAACAAGTTTAATTTTTGATGTTTTACTGTTCGTTGTTTTACCTTGTGATAACGCTTTAAATATAGCTTTATTCGCTTTCATGGTTACCTCTACTTTTCTTTTTAGAAAATTTTTGCGAAAGAGTCGTTGCCGACGAATTAAGTAACGGGTTACTTTGTCATCATAAATAATCACAAAAAGTACTTAGCAATAAGACCAAACAAGACAGCTCATAATAGTGCGAAATCAATACGATGTATATTAGCTTCAATAACTGTGATTAGTTCTCTTTGTGCTTTAATAATATAATATTTACTCTGTAAAGTTGTCATTAAAACAAGCGGTGAATGCTTCCACGCTTGCTTTATGTGAGTCCTTGCGCCATATAAATGAAGTGACCGAATGTTGCCACTTTATTGGCAATGGGTGTACTTGAATACTATTAACGAAGGGATAATTATCTAATAAAACCAATGGAACAATGCCAACGCCCATCCCCGCGGCAACACAGCTGAGTAAGGTGTGATAAGAGTTTATTTCAACAACCTTGCTAATATCTCTATCCTGTCGAATCCAGTCGGTAAGACGAGTACGATAGGCACAGCTCGACGTAAACCCCATAATTATCGTGTCATTTTTTAAATCTTGTGGGCATTTAATTAATTTATGCCCTAAATCGGATACCATCGTTAAGGTTTCGTTGAAGATAGGTGTAATCACTAGTCGATGATCTTGTTTAGGATCAGCGACTAAGGCTATATCAAGTTCACCTAATAATACTCTATCAATCAGATCGCCTGTCGGTCCCGTTTTTATTTCCAATTCAACTTCTGGGTACTCTTGATGAAAACACATTAAGGGCTCAGCTAAACGAGTAGCCGCCACGGCTTCCATAGCACCAACCTTTAATTTTCCTTTAGGTTTGTTGTCTATTAATTCATCGAGCGTTTCCTGAGCTAATGTTAATAACTGTTTAGCATAGGGCAGTAACTGCTCTCCTGCTGACGAAATTCTAAGACGGTTTTTCTCTCGTATAAAAAGAGCTTTACCTAACTCTTGCTCAAGCTTTTTAATTCGTGCTGTAACATTGGAAGGGACTCTATTCAATTTTTTTGCCGCGTGGGTTATGCCGTCACTTTCAACAACTTCAATAAAAACGTTTAAATCGGATAATTCCATACAGACCTCAGTTTTCTCAATAAACCAAACAAGGCAATTCACAATAAATGAACGGGAGATTCATTATTATTCATTATTAATGAACAATAAAGTAATTTATTATTACATCAATAAATAGTTAATTAGTTGAATTCAAGAAAGGAAAGATGAATGGACAACACACAAAAAGGCTATTGTTATGCATTAACAGCTGCACTCATCTGGTCGGGCTTTATTCTAATATCTCGTCTTGGCGGCATCAGTGAGTTAGACTTCACTGATATTATCGCAATTCGTTATCTTACTTGTACCGTTATTGTGCTACCTATTTGGTGGTTTAAATTTCGCTTTAATTTATTTAATGCAAAACTAATTACCTGTAGCCTTATTGGTGGTTTAGCTTATGCTTTGTGTACTTTTCAAGGGTTTCAATTAACCTCAGCATCTCATGCTTCAGTCTTATTACCAGGGCTAATGCCACTGTTTATTATAATCTTTTCGTTTTTCGTAAATGGCGAGCGACACGCAATAGATAAATGGTTAGGCATAGTGGTAATTAGCATAGGAGTTTTTACCTTGTTTTGGCCTATGTTGAACCAACCGCAAGATTTAACCATTGGCCACCTTTATTTGGTCTGTGGTGCTCTATGTTGGGCGTTATTTTCAGTATTGATTAAACGATGGCAGATCACGCCTTGGCAGGCAACCGTAAGCCTATCTGTTATTACTTGTGTAATATATATTCCCATTTACCTTGCTTTTTTACCTAAGCAACTTTCTCTTTTGATTTTGCCCGATATAGCACTACAAGCTTTTTACCAAGGTTTTATGGCAACTATTGTTCAAATGATATTTTATGTTAAGGCCGTTCAGCTTATTGGCCCGTCATCCATGGGAACAATGATGGCCATCGTACCTTTGTTGTCAGGTATCTCGGCGTTATTTATTTTTAATGAAACCGCAACCACAGAACTAATTAGTGGCTTGATTTTGGTCAGTTTAGGCGCTTGGTTAGCTCATAAAAATATACTTCAAAAAACATACTCAATTATTCATAACATATCATCATAAACAGGAGGGTTTTATGCCTTACGTAAATATTAAAATTACTGACGAACAAGTAACATCGCATCAAAAAGCAGAGCTTATCAAAGGTGTCACACAAGTATTAGTAGATGTTTTAGATAAAAATCCTGCAACTACTGTTGTAGTAATTGATGAAGTAAATACCGATAACTGGGGAATAGGAGGACAAGTAGTGACAAACTTAAGACAAGAGGTGAAACAATAGCGTGTTTATTTAGAAATAAAGAGAGGTTATCACTCATAATTTCAACACAGTTCATGATTGAAATATATTCCCTAAAAATTTAGTTTTCAAAAAAGCAGTTATTTGGGCTACTCATTGTTAAAATGTAGATTACTACAACATTAGCCCGTCAAGTTAATGATAAACTTTTGAAAAGTTATGAGAGCATAGCAGTTGCCTAAACCAAAGTTAAAACCACAACTTCATTTTATCAGTGAATTGCATGATATTAATGAGCTAATCATCCCATTAGAAAAACTAGCAAATAGAGAGCGCGCGTCTATTTATGGCTTAACAGGTATGGTTTATACCCCCCATATAGATGACTATATGCAGGTTTGTATAAAAAAAGCTGAGATACTTGCTTGTTTAAAAAGGCAAGGCGTAATAGCTGTATCTGAGGTAGAGGTTATTAGTTCTGCATTAGAGTTATTGCATAACCGAGTCAAAAACAATGCTGTTGTTGAGTATAACGGCAATAATTATCAACGCCGATTCTCACCACTGAAGTTAAGCAAGTCAGGGAAAATCGTTCGGAAATGGGCGAAATATTGGCTTTTACAATTAGAAAATGAACGTTTTGACCCTAATTGGGAATCTCAGGTACGAGAAATTTGGCCATCTTATTTTTTAATTAGAACTGTCGATTTATAGTTAACTATACCCATCACCATTCAAGT
>JAWSUX010000027.1:0-12020 GCA_033852215.1 Colwellia sp.
GCAAAGCATGCGCCGTCGTAATAAATAATAAAATTAATATCTTATTCGCCTGTTTACACCTTACTTATTTCCTAATGTTGAGGTGTTTAAGCTTGATTTAGGCGATACAACTTGTCGTGGTAAATATCGTTAATGCAATATCAACTTATAGAAGACCAACAAAACTTAGATAAGCTATGTGAAAAGCTTTCTTGTGCAAGTGTACTCGCTATTGATACTGAATTTGTTCGTACCCGAACTTTATATGCCAAGTTAGGCTTGTTGCAGGTTTTTGATGGCACAAATTTAGCGTTAATCGACCCATTAGCTATTGATGATCTTAGTCATTTTTGGCAATTGTTAACAGATGCCAATATTACTAAAGTATTGCATGCTTGCTCAGAAGATTTAGAGGTTTTTTTAACCGCAGGGCAGTGCCAGCCTGTCAACTTGATTGATAGTCAAATTATGATGTCGTTTTTAGGCCATGGTTTATCACTTGGTTATGCTGCGATGGTAGAGCATTTTACCGGCATTGAATTAGATAAATCAGAGTCACGTACAGACTGGACTAAGAGGCCATTAACGGAAAAGCAACTGAATTATGCTAGTGCTGATGTCGATCACTTGTTCGCTATTTATCCAAAACTATTGGCTGAAATTGAAGCTACTGATGGTTTAGATCGCTTAGACTTTGTTAAGCAAGAAACGCAAAGCATGATTGATAAAAAGTTTACCGCTATTGATGAAAATGAACTGTATAGAAATATAAAAATGAATTGGCGCCTAAATCCTAAACAATTAAATAACTTGAAGTATTTAGCTAGTTGGCGTTTTCAGCAAGCAAAAATACGTGACTTACCCATCGGTTTTATTGCTAAAGATCATACACTCATGGCTATAGCACAAGCTAATCCAGACAGCATTAAGGCGATGGAAAAAGCAGAAGGTGCTGAAGCGTTAGATATTCGTCATAAAGGCAAAGCAATGTTAGCAGTATTAAAACAAGCCAATGAAGCCGAAATCAATGAATACCCGAAAAAAATAATGCGGTTAGATGAATATCCTGGTTATAAACAAATTTTTAAGAAATTGAAAACATTTTTTGTTGAAGTAAGTGACGAACATAAGTTAGCAATAGAAAATTTAGCGTCTAAAAAACAAATTAATCAGTTTTTAACTTGGCAATTTGATTTGAATGACGCTCGTGAAAAAAATAATAATATTGAATTACTTACTGGTTGGCGTAATGAACTTTTTGGTGAAAAGTTACAAAATTTTGCTGATAATAACTTTGAGTAGATATTACCGTTCAAATATCACTATTTAAATATTTTTTAATTAAATGTAAACGAAGTGCAAACTAAATATGAGCTATGTACTAACTATTTACCAAATAAGTACATAGTATTTACTCTTAAATAAATCCCCTAAAATATAGGTCTCCATTATGCTATGTGTTATTTATAAAAGTCCCAAAAAAGATCAAACTTACCTTTTTATTGAGAAACGTGATGATTTCTCTAAAGTGCCAACTGCTTTAATGACAACTTTTGGTACACCTATATTAGTTACCTTAATTAATCTTGCCACTAAAGATAAACTAGGTATGGCAGATTTAGCCAAGGTTAAGCAAAACTTAACTAAGGACGGTTATTATTTACAATTACCGCCGCCACAAGAAGATTTGTTAAAAACACACAAAGCACAAATGCAAGCTCAGCAAGAAAATAACCAGTAGAGAGACATTGACATGGTCCTATTTAAAAAAAGCTTAACGGCGATGTTTACTGGATTATTACTAACAAGTAATCTTATTTATGCTGAAAAAACACCACTAAGTGAGGAAGGTTTTGCCGCATATGTAGTCGCACTGAAAGCTGAAGCGTTGAGCAAAGGTTTTAGTCAAGCATTAATTAATAGCAGTTTCTCTCAAGTAAAGTTCCACAAACGTGCAGTTAAAGCGGATAGAAGCCAGCCAGAAAATTTAGAAACACTTGATACCTACTTACCTAAGCGTGTACCTAAATGGAAAATTGATAAAGCACGGACTCTATATAAAAAACACCAAGTATTACTCACTACTGTAGGTGAAAAATATAGTGTGCAACCACGTTTTATCGTTGCTCTGTGGGGACTTGAGACTAATTTTGGTAAATTTACCGGTGGTTATAATGTTGTTTCAGCATTATCGACGCTTGCCTATGAAGGTCGCCGTGAAGTTTTTTTCAAAAAACAACTTTTTGCAGCGTTAACTATTCTTGATGAGGGACATATAAGCAATAGTGATATGAAAGGATCATGGGCTGGCGCGATGGGGCAAAATCAATTTATGCCAACATCATTTTTAGCGTATGCCGTTGATGGTGATGGCGATGGGAAAAAAGATATTTGGACAAACCAAGCTGATATTTTCGCTTCAATGGCTAATTATTTAAAAAAAGAGGGCTGGAATGATGAGCTAACTTGGGGGCGTCGAGTTAAGTTACCGACCAATTTTGATATCTCGCTAGCTATCCCTAGAAATACTGGCAGTAGAAAGAAATGGTTAAAAGCTTGGTCAGAAACGGAAAAGTCGTTAGCACAATGGCAGGCTCTAGGAGTTCGTCGCGTAGATGGTACTAATTTACCTAAAGTTGATATTAACGCTGCCTTGGTTTTTCCTGATGATGAAAATGGTAGGGTTTATCTTGCTTATGATAATTATAAAAGTTTAATGCATTGGAATTTATCTTATTATTTTGTTAGCTCGGTTGGTCATTTATCTGATCATATTAAATTTCCACCCGTTCAATAAATAGAAGAAGTTAAATGACACAAAAAATACAAAAAATACAAAAAATACAAAAAATACCGAAAAACCCAAAAACTAATGTACCTTTTTGGCAGAGTAAAACGCTAGTGCAAATGACTCGAGATGAGTGGGAGTCTTTGTGTGATGGTTGTGCAAAGTGTTGTTTAAATAAATTTATAGATGATGAACATACAGACGAAGAATCAGAACTGTTACCAACCGACCATATTAACGAAGGTGAGCAAATTTATTATTCAAATATTGCTTGTTATTTATTAAATGAAAAAACTTGTCAATGCTCAAAGTATCAGCAACGTACCAAACTAGTACCTGATTGCGTGCGTTTAACACAAGAAAACATTGATGCTGTATTTTTTATGCCTCCTAGTTGCACTTACCGTCGCTTACAAGAAGGGCGAGGAATGCCTTCTTGGCATCCGCTATTACATAATGGTAAAAAGTCGGCCATGCATAAAGCAGGCATGTCAGTACGTGGAAAAATAGTGAAAGATAATGAAGTAAGTATTGAAGGCTTTGAAGATCATATTGTCACTTGGCCACTCAATGATCTTGATTAAGTTAACGTGAGTTAAGGCATCTGTTTTTCAGTACGCGATAAGTTATACATATGTACTAAGTTGTTAGCTTACGAAATATTCAATCAGTATGTTGTGCTAAATCATCCTTTTTTTTCTGTGTTCTATTATGCTTATGTTAGAAAAAATTATTTATGAATGATCAAAAACAAAGTCTTATTTACTTACATATTGCCATTGTTTTATTTGGCGGTACGGCATTGTTCCCTAAATTAATTGCGTTATCTGCGCTTGATATTACCGTCTATCGAACAGCAATCGCAGCGGTAGCGCTATTCATTTTATTAAGTTTACAGAAAAAAAAGATCAACTTAGTTAAAAGTAAAGACTATGTTATTGCTTGTGTACTCGGTATTGTCGTTGGTATTCATTGGGTTACCTACTTTGCTAGCATGCAAATGGCAGGTGTCACTATAGGTATTATTTCTCTTTTTACCTACCCAGTTATCACAGTGTTTATTGAACCATTATTTAGCAAAAAACGACTCAAGTTAAAGGATGTTATTACTGCCCTTATCGTCGTTTTAGGCATATTTTTACTAATACCTGAAATCAGTTTAGGCAATCAAGTTACTTTAGGCATTATAACTGGCGTTTTTTCAGCTTTCCTTTTTTCCTTACGTAATATTTTGCATCGAAGTTATTTTTCTCATTACTCGGGTTCACATGCCATGTTGTATCAAACGGTGATCGCTTGTTTAATGTTGTGTTTGTTCGTCGAAGTACCACCGTTAGCAGTATCAAAAAACGATTGGCTGTTAATTTTTTTGGTTGGTATTGTATTTACTGCAACACCCCACGCTTTATTTGCTTCGAGCTTACGACATTTATCTGCAACCACTGCAGGACTTATTTCATGTTTACAGCCGCTTTATGCCAGTGTTTTAGCTTTTTTACTTTTACAAGAACGCCCTCAACTCATGACCATTATTGGTGGTTTGTTAGTGGTAAGTGCTGCAGTTTTTGAAACATGGTCGGTAAGTCGAGCCACTGCTACTAGTTAGTATAAGGCTCGCTAGCCTGGTGAATTTTTTCAGCTTCGCTAAATGAAAGATAAACTTGCTGCATGCCTTGATGGTTATCAGCACTAAAATTGATGTTTAACTCATTATCTTTAAAAGAAAAGCTTTCTAGCTTTTGCAATAAACATTGTGTTGTTAACTTAACAGGACATTTTTTTGCTGCTTGACTAAAAACGAAAGCATTAAGATAAGCTTCTAGTTGTGTCCTATTGGGCTTTTTGATACCAGCTTCTTTCATATCAGTAATAAACTGCTGGCAAAGTTGCCAGTTACATTTTTCAGGAGCTGGTATTACCTCTGTTACTATGACTCTACTGGGGTATTTTAAGCGAGTAAAAATACTTTTACCATCAACCGAGAAGCTAGTAAATACGGGTTTAAATTCTTGTCGGTAAGCTGAATTGACCAAGTTAGCAAAAGGCTGGTAAGTGCCAATAAAAATAACAGCCTCAACTGGCTTTTTCATCAATTTAACTAGAATATTTTCTATGTCATTCGTATTTCGCTTAAAACGAGTGGTAATAATGGGGCTAATATTGTGTTTGCTTAACAAGTTATTAATAGTCCGTTGTACGCTTAAACCAAACTCATCGGCTTGAATCACTAAAGCGATATTTTGAAAGGAGAGCTTGTTTACTAAATAATCTACTTGTGCCTGCGCTTCTTGGTAGTAACTGGCTCGTAGGTTAAATATATTTTTAATAATTGGCTTACGTAGAAAGCTAGCGCCAGTAAAAGGCATTAAATAGGGTATTTGGCTTTTATTTAGAATAGGTAAAATAGCTTGGGAGGTTGGTGTGCCCATGTAGCCGAACAATGCAAATACTTCTTCTACTTCAATTAACTTTCGGGTATTACTGACGGTTCTTCTCGGCTCGTAACCGTCGTCTAAGCTAACTAGTTTTACTTTTCTTCCGTGAATTCCACCATTTTCATTTAAACGTTTAAAATAAGCTGATGCACCTTGTATTAAACGCTGACCAACGTTTTTTGTTGGCCCAGACAGAGCGTTAGAAGTACCTAGTTTTATGTACTCATTAGGTTCGTTTTGTTGGGAGAAAGCTACAGTGGCCTGAAAGTAGAATGCTAGGGGCATTACTACTAATAGTTTGCTGAAAACATTATTAATTCTATCCAAGAGTATGATGCCCCGAACTTTATTCAAAGCTTATGATTATTGCTTAGCTATAAGTTTAACTTTGTCTTGTAAATTTTATTATAGTTGAATACTGAATTATTTTTTTTAAATATAAGGTTTTAATTAGACTGTTTTTCTGGGGCAAGTAATAAATATGAGGGGTTCCCCTCTTATTTGTTTTCTTATTATTACCAAGGTTATGGGGCTAATGGATGGAGTCATTTGAGTGAGGATAGTTATTCAAAAATAAGACGGTTGATTAAGTAAAGGAGGGTTACTTTGGTAGTTTTTTTCAGTATCGCTAAATGAAAGATAAACTTTTCTCAAACCTTGATGATTATCAGCACTAAAATTTATGTCTAAGTCATTATCCTTAAAAGAAAATGTTTCCAGTTTTTGCTGTAAACATCGAATTGTTAATGTCGCAGGGCATTTTTTTGCTACCTGACTAAAAACGAAAGCATTAAGGTAGCCTTCTAGCTGTATTCGAGTGGTTTTTTTAATGCCAGTTTTTTTCATGTCAATAATAAATTGTTGGCAAAGTCGCCAGTTACACTCTTCAGGCTCAGGCACTACTTGACTCATTATTACCCTACTGGGATGCTTTAAACGAGTAAGAACACTTTCACCACTAATTGCGAAACTAGTAAATACAGGCCTAAATTTTTGCTTGTGGGCTAGATTAATTAAGTGAGTAAAAGGTTTGTAGGTGCCAATGAAAATGACAGCCTCAACTGGTTTTTCCTTCAGCTTCATTAGAACATTTTCTATGTCGTGAGTATTTCGTTTAAAGCGAGTTGTGATAATTGGATCTATACTGTATTTATTTAATAAACGTATAATAGCTCGTTGTGCGTTTAAGCCAAATTCATCGGTTTGAACCACTAAAGCGATATTTCTAAAAGAGAGTTCTTTTATTAAATAATCTATTTGTTTTTGCGCTTCTTGGATAAAACTAGCGCGTAGAGTAAACACATTAGGCATAACCGGGTTACGTAGAAAGTCAGCGCCACTGTAAGGCATTATATAGGGAATTTTATTTTTAATTATCATCGGTAAAACAGCATAAGAAGTTGGTGTTCCTCCGTAGTTAAATAATGCAAGTACTTGTTCAACTTTAATTAATTTCCGGGTATTACTGACAGTTCTTCTCGGCTCATAACCGTCATCTAAGCTAATTAGCTTAACCATTCTACCGTGAATGCCATTATTTTCATTTACACGTTTGAAATAAACTAATGAACCTTGTCTCAACTCTACCCCAATATTTCTTACTGGTCCCGAGAACGCATTAGACATACCTAGTTTTATGTCTTTATTGGGGGCGTTCTGCTGAGTGATTTGTTGAGAAAAAACTACAGTGTTCTGAAAGTAGCATGCTAAGAGCATTACCACTAAGAGTTTGCTGAACACATGATTAATTTTATCCAATAGTATGATGCTCCTAGCTTTATTCAAAACTTGTAACTAGTGCTTAGCTATAGTTTATGAATTTAACTTTATCCTATAAATTTTATTATAGTTGAATACTGAATTATTTTTCTTAAATGTAAAATTTAGTGAAATACTTTTTATGAACTAAGCAATAAAGGGGAGGCCTTACCTCGTATCGTTTTTTATTATTAATAAGATTATGGGAATAATGAATCGATAAAATTTAGTGAAGGTAGCTATTTAAGCCCAAGGGTGTTTGATTGAACAAATAATCTTATTGGTAATGTTTTTCACCGTCGCTAAATGAAAGGTAAACTTGTTGCATACCTTGATGGTTATCTGCACTAAAGTTTATGTCTAAGCTGTTATCTTTAAAAGAAAAGCTTTCTAGCTTTTGTAATAAACACTGCGTTGTTAACGTCGCAGGACATTTTTTTGCTGCTTGACTAAAAACGAACGCATTAAGGTAGCCCTCTAGTTGAATTCGGTTAGTTTGTTTTATACCTGCTTTTTTCATATCGATAATAAATTGTTGGCAAAGTTGCCAGTTACATTCTTCAGGATCTGGCATTACTTCACTTGTTATGATTTTACTGGGGTACTTTAAACGGCTAATAACACTGCGACCAGTAATCGAGAAGCTGCTATATACTGGTTTAAACCCTTGTTGGTGAGCTAAGTTTATTAAGTTAACAAAGGGTTGATAGGTGCCAATAAAAATAACAGCCTCAACTGGTTTTTTCATCAATTCAATTAGAATTTTATCTACGTCATCAGTATTTCGTTTAAAGCGAGTGGTAATAATTGGCGTTATGTTGTGTTTACTTAATAAGCTATTAATAATCCGCTGTACGCTTAAGCCAAATTCATCGGTTTGAATCACTACAGCGATATTTTTAAAGGAAAGGTCCTTTACTAAGTAGTCTACTTGCGCCTGTGCTTCTTGGTAGTAACTGGCTCGTAGGGTAAATACATTTTGCATAACCGGTTGACGCAGTAAATCAGCACCAGTGAAAGGCATTAAGTAGGGGGTTTGGTTTTTATTTAACATAGGTAAAATAGCAATAGAAGTTTGTGTACCTGCATAGCCAAGCAATGCGAAAACTTGCTCATGTTCAATTAACTTCTGGGTATTACTGACGGTTCTTCTCGGCTCATAATCGTCATCTAGGGCAATTAGTTTAACCATTCTACCGTGAATTCCGTTATTTTCATTCAAACGTTTAAAATAAGCTAATGCACCTTGTTTTAAACCCAGCCCAATGTCTTTTGATGATCCCGAGAGGGCTGTAGACGAACCAAGTTTTATGTCGTTATTAGTTTCGCTTTGCTGGCAAAAAACTACAGTGGTCTGAAAGTAGCATGCTAAGAGCATTACCATTAAGAGTTTATTCAAAACATGGTTGTTTTTATTCAAAAGTATGGGGCTCCGAACTTTATTCAAAGTTTATGATTATTGCTTAGCTATAAGTTGATGAATTAAACCTTGTCTTGTAAATTTTATTATAGCTAAATACTGAAAAATGTCTTTGAAATGCAATATTGCAATAAAATAATTTTTTCTGGGTTAAATCATAAAGAAGAGGGGCTTCTTTATTATTCGTTTTTTATTATTAATAAGGGGGTGGGAATAATGAATAGAGCAACTTTAGTAAAGATAACTACCCTACAATTTAAGAACAAAACTCTGATTGAACAAAGGAGCTAAAAAAGAGATGTTATTGGTAACGTTTTTCAGCGTCGCTAAATGAAAGATAAACTTGTTGCATACCTTGATGGTTATCAGTACTAAAGTTGATGTCTAATTCATTGTCTTTAAAAGAAAAGTTTTCTAGCTTTTGCCGTAGGCATTGAGCTGTTAACGTAGCAGGACATTTTTTTGCTGCTTGGCTAAAAACGAAAGCATTAAGATAACCTTCTAGTTGTACTCTATTGGTTGTTTTTACGCCTGAGTCTTTCATATCTATAATAAATTGTTGGCAAAGTCGCCAATTACATTGTTCAGGATCAGGCATTACTTCACTTGTTATGACTCTACTAGGATGTTTAACACGCATTGAAACACTGTCACCATTAATAGAGAAACTGGTAAATACGGGCTTAAACCCTTGTTGATATGCTTGATTAATTAAATTAGTAAAGGGCCTGTAAGTGCCAATAAAAATAACAGCCTCAACTGGTTTTTTCATTAATTCAGTTAAAATATGATCCACCTCTGTAGTGTTTCGTTTATAGCGAGTTGTGATAACTGGCGTTATGTTGTGTTTATTTAATAAGGTATTAATAGCCCGCTGTACTCCTAAGCCAAACACATCGGCTTGAATCACTACAGCGATATTCCTAAAGGAGAGTTTATTTACTAAGTAATCGACTTGCGCCAGTGCCTCTTGGTCGTAACTGGCTCGTAGGGTAAATACATTTGGCATAACAGGGTTACGCAGAAAGTCAGCTCCTGTGTGTGGCATTAAATAGAGTATTTGGCTTTTATCTAGTATGGGTAAAATCGCATGGGAAGTTGGTGTACCTACGTAGCCAAACAACGCGAATACTTGTTCTTCTTTAATTAATTTTAGGGTGTTATTCACGGTGTTTCTTGGCTCATAACCGTCGTCTAAGCTAATTAGCTTAACCATTCTGCCATGAATTCCACCACTTTCATTTAAACGTTTGAAATAAGCTAGTGACCCTTGTTCAAACCCTTGCCCAATGTAATTTATTGGTCCCGAACGCCCTAGTTTTATGTCGTTATCAGGTTCGTTTGGTTGCGAAAGAGCTACTGTGTTCAGAAAATAGAGTGCTAAGGGTATTACTACTAAGAGTTTACTCAAAATAGGGTTGTTTTTATCCAAAAGTATGATACTCCGAGCCTTATTAAAAACTTATGATTATTGCTTAGCTATAAGTTGATGAATTTAACAATGTCTTGTAAATTTTATTATAGTTGAATACTGAATAATTTCTTTTAAATGCAAAAAGTTAATGAAATAGTTTTTTCTGGGTTGAGTAATAAAGAAGAGGCCTGCCCTACTATTTAAGAACAAGATGCTTGATTGAACAAAGGAGCTAAAAATAGGTGTTATTGGTGATTTTTTTCAGCGTCGCTAAATGAAAGATAAGCTTTTTTTAAACCTTGATGATTATCAGCACTATAGCTGATGTCTAAATCATTATCTTGAAATGAAAAGTTCTCTAACTTTTGTAGTAAACATTGCGTTGTTAACTTAGCAGGACATTTTTTTGCTACTTGACTAAAAACGAAAGCATTAAGATAGCCTTCTAGTTGTACTCGGTTGGTTTTATTTATACCTGCTTTTTTCATATCAGTAAGGAATTGTTGACAAAGTTGCCAGCTACATTGTTCAGGATCAGGCATTACTTCACTTGTTATGACTCTACTTGGGTGTTTTAAACGAGAGAAAACACTTTTACCACTAATAGAGAAACCACTAAATACAGGTCTGAATTTTTGTTGGTAAGCTAAATTAATTAAGTTAGTGAAAGGCTTGTAGGTGCCAATGAAAATAACAGCCTCAACTGGTTTTTCCATCAGTTTTATTAGAATTTTTTCTACGTCATGAGTATTTCGTTTAAAGCGAGTTGTAATAATTGGATTTATGTTATGTTCACTTAATAGGGTATTAATGGCCCGTTGTGCGTTTAAGCCAAATTCATCGGTTTGAACAACTATAGCGATATTTTTATAGGATAGTTTTTTTACTAAGTAATCAATTTGTGCTTGGGCTTCTTGGTTAAAGCTGGCTCGTAGGGTAAACACATTCGGCATAACAGGGTTACGCAGAAAGTCAGCACCGCTGTAAAGCATTATACAGGGAATATTATATTTAATTATCATAGGTAAAGCAGCGTAAGTAGTCGGTGTGCCAGCATAGTTAAACAATGAAAATACTTTCTCAACTTTAATTAACTTTCGAGTATTACTGACAGTTCTTCTCGGCTCATAACCGTCATCTAAGCTAATTAGCTTAACCATTCTGCCTTGAATACCACCACTTTCATTTAAACGTTTGAAATAAGCTAATGAACCTTGTGTTAAACTTTGGCCAATATCTCTAGTTGGCCCAGATAGAGCCGTAGATGAACCCAATACTATATCGTCATTAGAGCCGTTTTGCTGGGAAAAAACTATCGTTACTTGAAAGTAGAATGCCAAAGGTATTAGTATTATTAATAGTCTTTTAAAGAGGTGGCTGTTTTTATCCAAGAGTACTACGCTCCAAATTTACTTTATCTTATAAATTTTATTATAGCTGAAGACTTAATTATTGCTTCAAATGTAAAAAATTCAATTAGTACCGGCCTTTTTACATAGCCAAAATAAATAATATTGGCTCTGTATTCAACAAAAAAACTTTGATTTTATTTGGCTTTATAGTCGAACCCATTAAACCATGTCAATTGCCTCGTTTTTATCAAACAGGCTTAAATTCTACTGGCTGCTATAATTAAAGTGAAACGAGCGAATATAATATTGAAGCTTGTAATGTTGAAGGTAATGGTAAACTTAAGATTATTTTAAAGGAGGTTGTTATGGTCTCTTCGATAGGAAATGATTCAAGCGCTGTTGCACAAGTTTTACAGCAGCAACGTCAACAAGTTGAAGCTCAGAAAGTTGAAATTCAACAAGATAAACAAGCTCAAAACTTAGTAAGGCAGGAGCAAGTTAAAAGTCAGGAAATAGATAAAACAAAGCAAGAAAAAAGTACGGCTGATGATAAACGAGGTCGTTTTGTTGATATTAGTGTGTAGTTTTTTAGCTCTGTTCGTAATTAAATAAACACTAAAATTGGTTTTTTGGCAAAGACTTACCTACAGTTGTTAATAATAATTGAGTGTTTTCGAATTATCTGATTTGGCAGTAGCTAATTTTACCGAGGCGTTGAATATGGAATCATTACAAATAAAAGAATATATGAATCATTACCCTGTAACATTTACCCCAGAAATGGCAATTGAAGAAGCCTCTTTACGTTTTTTGAATACAAAACAGACGGGTGGTCCAGTGATTGATAAAAATCATCAATTACTTGGCTTTGTTT
>JAWSUX010000303.1:0-831 GCA_033852215.1 Colwellia sp.
GCTTTTGGACTTGATGCGGTATGGATCAACCAAAATCAGCGTGAACAAGCACAAACGTTAGGTTATACCGTTGTTGACTCTGCCACTGTTTTAGCAACTCATTTAAGCCAAATATTAACGAATAATGCTGCACAATTATTAGGGCATGAAGAAGTACAAAACTTATTAGATTTACTTGCTAAGAGTTATCCTAAGTTAGTGGAAGGGTTTATTCCTGAAACGTTAACGTTAGGCACTGTTGTTAAAGTATTGCAAAGTTTAATGAATGAAGGTGTGGCTGTAAGGGATATGCGCTCTATTGTACAAACTCTGGTTGAATATGGCCCTAAGAGTCAAGATCCAGAGGTACTCACCGCGGCTGTACGTATTAGTTTGCGTAAATTTATTATCCAAGATTTGGTTGGCAGCGTGCAAGAAGTACCTGTCATAACTTTGGCTCCTGAGTTGGAACAAATGTTGCATCAGTCTATGCAGATGGCAGGGGATGATGGAGCGGGTATTGAACCTGGTTTAGCTGAACGATTACAAAAATCATTAACTGATGGTACCAGTCAACAAGAGATGGCAGGCGATACACCGATATTATTAACATCAGGGATATTACGCCACGTATTGGCTAAATTTGTAAAATACACCATTCCTAGCTTGCGGGTAATTTCATACCAAGAAATTCCTGATGATAAACAAATTAAGATTGTTAGTGCCATAGGGCAATAAAGACAGATTAAAATTTACATCGCCAGTTGCAGCGATAAATTATTTGTAACGTAAAGTTGCTTAGAGGTTGTATATGAAAATTAAACGTTTTGTTGCTAAAGATATGCGTACTGC
>JAWSUX010000304.1:0-11763 GCA_033852215.1 Colwellia sp.
CACCTTAAGTGAACGGCATTAACTAAATAGCGGCTTTTTAAGTGGATAATTTACTTATTTTTTACGATTTTTAAAAGTTAATTTGCCTTTTTTGATGTTACCAAAGCCTGGTGATTTAAAATAATACTCAAGCTTATTTAGCTTTTTAATATCATCAGTTGATATACCTAACTCGCGAGATATGCGGTCAACATCACCCACTGCCTCTTGAACACCAACCCACTTGTAACCTGACATAGCAATAACCGTATTAGGGATAGGCGCTAAACGTTGACTTACCGAGTGAATCATGATGTTAAATTTACGGTCAACTTCGAGCATTTCACCGTAAATTGATTCTTCATTACCTGTTGTCGTGGTTACGCGGTTTATTTCCTCCTTAATGGCGTGTAAGGTCTTCTTGTGGTAACCATCACCAAAGCCATGCACAATACGGCAATACTTTAAAAATAGCGCTCGTTTGTCTTTCTTTGACTCAGGAATTACACATGGAGAAAAGGCAATTTTAAAGCCTTGGTTTGTTTTTCTCCCTGCGTAAACAGCGTTAAAAAAATCACTTAATTTGTCATAAGTTCGCACTTGTCTATCAGCAAAAGTTTTACCTGTGTATTGCCCGTACAAATCCCAAAAGACAACTTGGTCGCTTGGTTGGATTAACTTCATTTTTTGCGTAGCTACCGACTTACCTGCACCCGTTGTACCTGCGTATAATGCGTGGGTAATATCAAGAGAATCATTAGGGTTTATTGGTTGCATTCTTACCATTTAAGCAGCCTCTTGTTGATTATCAGTTACTTTGTCACCGTTATCGGCTTCTTGCTCGTTTGGTGGGTTATTTTTGGTATCTTCGGCTTTTAAGGCTTTAAGTTGCTTAACTGAGCCAAACGCAAGCGACCCCGTCCACAGTGCCGCCATAATTTCATTTTTATAGTTACCCAGCAAACCAAGCGCTTGTGGTGCATACTTTTGAATAACTGGCGTTAATCGCTTTACACCGTTTTGTTTTTTCTTAGGTGGAATAACAAAACGCTCGTGACAATGCTCTTGTATTAACTCTTCGTAATAATCAATAGCACCTGTCGCGGCAAATTCCGCCCCCTCTGCACTTTCTAGCATATCTTGCGTAGCTTTCATTGCTGCCGTTTCTTGCTCTGGTGTCATTGCTTCAACAGCGGCTGAGGGGTCAAAATCTACATCGCTCTCTTCTTGGCTTAACTCCTTAGCCATTTGTGCCGCAACTGCATCGCGTTCAGCCTCTGCTGCTTGCTTCTCTTCTTGCTCTGCTAACTGCTCTGCTGTTAGTTCAATTACTTGTTCGGTATTTTTTTCGTTTAATTCTGTTGCTTTCATATTAGGTAATCTCTTGTTATTAGTCTTAAGGTTAAATGTCGGTTTACTTCGGTGTAATTAGAGAGCTAGCGCCAAAAAGCCACCCAACAAACCACCAAATAGGGCAGCAATACTAATGCGCTTAATACTCTGCGGTTTTGGCTGCTCTTGAGGTTTATGTTTGGCTTGATTATTTTGATTAATTTTTTCGGTTGCAGGTACGGTTACCTGCGCAACTTTTGCGGTAGTCTCGACTGGTAACTGCTCGTTAACCGTAACAACCACGTTTGACGGGGTTTCTAGCTCAACAGTAGGAGCTACTTTTTCGGTTACGGTTTCGGTTAACTTGTCGGTTAAAACCTCACTTACTGGCTCAACAACCTTAAACTCTGCAACCGCGCTATTCTCGCTTGCCTCTAGTTCTTCAATAGAATTAAACGAGTTAGCACGTATTTTTGCTTGATAGCTTTCTCCGCTAGCTTGGTCACAGCCACACTTATCACACAGAATGTAACGCAAATGTGCTTTTTTACCTTTGGGCTGATGAATAGTAGATATTTCACCACAATGATGGCGAAACACTCCTAAAACAGGATTTTTACTTGCTCTTAATGGAATTGTGCCGCTTTGGTCAGCTAATGGGACTGTTTTCATTATTTAGCCGCCTTAAGTTTTATTATCTCTACTTTGAGCTGCTCAATTTCACCAATAACACCCGATAACAAAAGTAAGGTTTCATCCCCTAAGATTTTAGCTGCTTTTTTGGTTTTATGGATTGGTGCTTTTTCAAGTAATTCACTTGCAATTTGAACTCGCTGCATTTGATTTTCTAAATTAACCATGTTCGATGTCTCCCGACAGTGAATTTTAATTATTTCGCTTTTTTACGTGCAGAGGCTTTAAGCTCTTTACGTTGATTTTGCTTAAACTTGGTTTTGTTTTGAGGTTTATTAAAGCGCTCTTTTGTTGGGGTAGGTGCGATTACTGCGGCTGCTAAACTACTCACCCCTAACGAGGTCATAATCGAACTCATTAAACTTTTTCTTGTTATCATTTTGTGTCTCCCGACATAAAGGTAGTGGGCGTTTCACAACGTGCCACAAAAAGATTAAGCGACAAGCTCCCACTCACGCCCGTTTTCGTCAAAAATAATATTTTCTCTTTCGTTTACTTCGTAGTTACTGCGCTGTTCAGCCCATAACCAAGTAATTTCACTTGTTTCAAGTAACTCAGCGTAGTTGTACCAGTAGCGACGATTCTCCTTAACAGCTTCAATGGTGGCGGCTTTTAGTTCATCCCACTTGTTATAACGATTAGCTTTCACCTCTCCATTCCAAAAGCGCTTATTCATAGCCCAACCAATAAAATCAGCCGCTTGATTTTCACTTAAGTTTGATATGGCAAACTCATTAATAAATGGCAACTCATGCAGCTTTTCGTTACTTGCTTTAATGGCGTTATCACCATCAATCAAGCGTAATTTAAGTTTTTCAATGTGAGCAGCGCGTTTTTCTGTTGGTGTTTTTTTATTAACGTTAGTTAGTACTTTAACCTTGCCTTTTTCAAAATTTCGCTGCTGAGTGCATGCGATAGTTTGCGCGTTTATTTTTGCTTTTTTACGGTGGAGTTTTTCGCGCAGCTCGCCCAATATAGCAATGAAATTATCAGCGTAAAACTCACCGATACATTCCCATTTTGGAGCGCGAGCGCTTGCGCTGATATTGTAACGATTGCCGCTAATAGTGCCTTGGTCGTTTGCACTCCCCTTAGTTAAGTAACCAACAGCCTTGAGCAAATAATTACTTGCTGCTTGTGGTGTTTTAATTCGTTCAAGCTTACCAAAACCGTGACCCCAAATACTTTCAAGCCTTTCAGCCCAAGCTCTAAAAACTGGCTGTTCAACTTGCCACCGCATCATTACATGTACGTGCGGATTTTTTTCGCCCTTTTCATTGTTTGGCATTTCAGCAACCCACATATAATCAAGCGGCGCCCCTTTTTCTATTTGCCCTGACATACGCTCTAAAAATTGCGGTGTAGTATGTTTTCTTGGGTCATAGCGGATTGCCTCTGTTGATTCATCATCAAACGACTCACCATCACTTGTGAATGGGTCTACATATTCAGGGCATATCATAGGTAATGCTGATTTAACTTTTTTCTTGGTATTTGAGTAAATAACCATTCCTGCACCGGTGCTTTTTATTGTTTTAACTTCTTTGAATCGTGGCAACCAGCCGCGTTGGTACATTTTTTGGCTAGCATCAAAAAAACGACTGACCTCTTTACCAATAGTCGATACAGGCTTGAATTCAACAGAGCACCAAGCACCACTGGCAGGAATACCATTACAATAAGTTTTTTTCTTTTCAGCTTTTTCAATATCAATTAAACCGTCAGTTTGACCGTATTCACATGGTGAGCCGTCATAACAGGTTATTGAGTGGTGTTTTTTTACGTTTCGCCACCGACCGCTACAAGAGTTAAATTCCCTAACTTTATAGGTATATCTTTTTGTTTTAACCTGAGGGATAGCAACAACGTCTAATATTCTTTTTCTTGCTTCTGTGGTAAATGTCAGCGTTAAAAACGTAGTATAGCCATCACGACAAGCCGACATATAAGCACCACTCTCTAAAATGCTTCTGACAGCCTTTGAGCTTAAGCTTTCAGTTAATCGCTCGCCTGTCGAACTTGGTGGAGCAGTTTTCGAACCGAGCGCACCAGTCTCCAAGCCTAGGCGGTAATTGTTAGACCAACCTTGATGATACATACGAACACAAGTTTTGCTTTCGTTGGATATTGAGCCAACTTTAGATAAATCAGAAAAATAAGCGCTTTTTGATATAGTTTTACGGCTTGCAAGTGATAAAGGCTCTGGGCAAGAGTGCAAGTTACTTTCAAAAGCCTGTTTTTCAATTCTAGCGAGTTCTTGCTTATCAGCTTTTCGTTTTTTTACCACTGTACGCTTTGCGTGTTTTTGCTCGTGGTATAAATTCGAAAAAAAGCCTGTCGGACTTTGCGACCTCTTGACTAGGCTATTACTAACAAGTTTCTCCGCTACGCGTTTCACTTCTGCTGCGCAGGGCAAAGGCTTGTTTTCGAGTATTATTGCTAGTGCATCATTCATTGCTGCCGCATTTTGCAAATCAGCTTTTGTTGGAACTAAAAAAAGCGGCTTTATTAGCCGCTTGTGGTTTTTGGTATCTTGAATATTAAGCATCAAGCAATACCTACACTCATTTTTTCATTTATTATTTTTATCTGTTTTTGCAGCTCTCTTTTTTGAGCGTTTAATGATTTAAGGTCGGCTTGTTTGTACTCTAATTTTTTTTCAAACATTTGTAATTCGGTCAATGGCTGAACAGGGTTAACCCAGTCCCCGTAACTCGATTCATATTCGCAATAGTGCCAATGGTCACCCGTTTCAGGGTCTACTGTAGTTAGACAAACAGGGCAGTAATGGTTGGTAAATTTACCCATTACGCACCAACCTTAGCTGCTGCAGCGGAATAACGAGCAATCTCACCAAGTTTTTTTATATTAATAATTGTTTGCTTAAAGCGATTTGTTTCAATCTTTTTTACTGCAAGTTCTTCTCTGAATTCACCAATGTGAGTATTTACGGTTTCTCTTGATGAAATGTTACTGGCTTGAACTTGTGCCGCCATTTTGCGAATCATTGCATCGTGGTCTATGGCGCTAAAATCTTGAATGTAGTGAGGTATTTCTGTTTGATTGGCTTTTCGTTCAGTCATTGTTCATATCCCTTATGTTATCGTCACCTTGTTTAAAAATACTCAGTGGTTTGTTGCAACGCCCCACTGAGCCAAGGAAATAATTGCTTTGCAGTTATGAACTGAATTAACACTGTATGAGCGCTAACAACATCAGATGAAACAGCTTGAACCGCGAAAGCTTTTGTAATGTAGACCATTTGGTTACATGTGTGAACCCCTTGGTCACATGTTGCAAAATTGGTCACAGGGTACTAAACTTATAAAAGCTAACAACATCAGGTAAAACAATATGAACTTTCAAGACGTATTAAATAAGGTCTGTGACGGAGTTTCAGACAATAAGACTTCTCAAAAACTCGGCATTTCTCGAACTATGTTTAGTAAATACAGAAACGGGCATAAATTACCAAGCAATGACACACTTGAAAGAATGGCTGAATTGAGTGGCTTACCTGCTATCGAGGTTTATCTAGCCGCTTACGCTGAAAAGATAGACAATCCAATGGTTGCAGAGCAATTTAGACACCTAGCTGCATAGTTCAAAAAGTCACTTTTAAGTGGCTTTTTTCGTTATAAGAGCAAACAAAGATAAGTTGTTTTTTGAAAAGTATTTTTTGTTAACTAAAATAAAACCAATAATTTAAACAGTCTTTACACTTACGACATATTGTCGCACCGAAAACCACCCTAACCCACTGATTTAACTTAAGTTTATTGCATTTGAAAAAGTTACGAGAATAGTGATTTTAATAAGTTATAATAGTTATTTATCAGTGTATTGCTTATTAGTTGTCATTCGAACTTTAACAATAAATCGGATCTACTCTAGGCTGGTATTTGCACCTTGCTGATATAAATAAGTTAATCAGTACTTTTATAAAAATAAGAACACCAATCCAAAACTAACCAATAGATCCTGTTTAGATTTAGCAGCCCTAAATTATTAGCAATTACTTATTCCTACGTGCATCAAGTGATTTTTTGTGAGGCTTACAGCTAAATCATCTTTTTTACTGAAAACGACTTGGAAGCCTATTAAACGGTAGTCAGTTTCACTCAACCATCACATCGCAGAACGCAGTGCATCTAACCCAGACTAACAGTATAATGTGGTACCATTCAGACTTTACGTTCAAAGCTATGTTAAATGCCAACCGCTAACCAACTCACTTTAGCCGATCTTGCTGAGCCAAGCCAAAATCATCAGCATTTTAAAATATTTAAGCCATATGGTTTTTTAAGTCAGTTTTTACCAGAATCACGAAAGAAGAAACATCTACTAGGCGAGTTATTTAACTTCCCTGATAAAACGATGGCAATTGGGCGATTAGATCACGACTCCGAAGGTTTATTGTTACTCACAACCGACGGCATGATGAGCTACAAAGTCAGAGGGAAAAGCATAGAAAAAGAATACTACGTGCAAGTTGATGGAGTGATGACCGTAGAAGCAATGTCACAGCTGAAAAGTGGTGTTGAGATTGGTATCAATGGGACTAAATATCTAACCCTGCCCTGTAAAGTGTTGAGGCTAGACTGTGAACCTCAACTCCCCGATCGTGGTCGTAAAATTCGTGATCCAAGACATGGTCCTACTAGCTGGATCTCCATCACTATCAGTGAAGGAAAAAATCGTCAGATAAGAAAAATGACAGCTGCTGTGGGCTTTGCTACATTAAGGTTGGTAAGAGTTCGGATTGGCGATATCCATATAGATAGCTTGATTGCTGGTGACGTTGTGGCACTACCTAATTTTGACGCAGCACTTTAATAGGTAATTAAGGTAAAGCACGGAAATTTTAACAGCTGTCTTTAAAATAAATGCACTCAGTTAGAAGTAACTGAATGCCTTTATGGTGTAGCTTAGTGAGTTAATGAATAACGTTTTAGCACTATTTCATTGGTTTCTTAAAAAGTAAGGTAAATCTATCTGAATTACCGGTAACAGATTTTCGGCCTACTTCATAACGCAATTCGTCATCGGCTTTGTAATGAACCGATGAATAATCAACAAATTCAAAGCCAGCTGCTTGTACTTCTTTTATCACTAAAACTGGGTCTATACGACGACCATTTTCGTCATTTTCACCCTGCATGTGACGACGAGTATGATCAACAATACCGTAGATTCCGCCAGATTTTAACGCTTTAAACGCTTCAATATTTATTTCAGTGCGTGTTGCTAACGACAGATTATGGTAATTACGAAAGGTAAGCACCGCATCAATATTCTTTACATCAAAATCAATACTTGTTAACTCGTAACGTTCTTCTTCTTTATTAACTGACCAGCTTGCGTTATTACTGACAGTTTTAACTTTACTGAATCTGTCTTGAGTGAATAAGCCATCTTTGAGTTTGTCTGATGCCAAACCTACATAGAGTAGACCTTTGTCTTTTAGAGCAGGCGCTAATAATGAGGTATACCAACCACCGCCGGGTATTAACTCTAATACTTTCATATCTTCTTCGATGCCCAAAAACTCAAGGGTTTCTACTGGCTTTCTATTAAGATCTCGCTCTTTATCTTTATCAGAGCGAAGTTCTGATTGCATCGCCTCTTTAACGCTTTCTGAAAAAGTTGCTGCTTGTGTTAGCCCAGCAGTTAAGCTGCAACTAATAAATAATGGAAGTAATAATTTGAGCATGAAATCAATATCCTTAATTTTGTAGTGTTAAATATTTATTTATAATTATTTGCTGTTAATTGGTACATACAACTCAAAGGTACTCTAACAGCAAAAGACCCACTAACGCTTTCATAACATTCATTAATTATCGTTTAAGTCGTAACAAGTTATTTCATAAACTAATACCAAGTTGAGTACTAAACTCATCCCAAGGTTATATAACCTTGGAAAAACGGCGTTTGTTAACTTAATGAAAAGAGCTATATTAAGACGAAAATGATGACAAATTCTGTTAACATTATTGACTCAGACTAGTTTCGCGCAACCAATTAATAAATATAAAAATATGACTTTTACGGCGTTATCAAATAAAACGGCTTCTGAAATATATTTACTTTCATTACAGTCAAAACAAAGTCGCGTAACAATGGCTTCATTACTCAATGTTGTCGCTTATAAACTTGCTAAAAAGAAAAGTCATCAAGCTTACGATTGGTCGCTATTACATTACGAAACTATTTTAATACTGTTATCTGATTTATCTGATGAAGGGAAATCTCCAGCCACTATTAATGTGTATTTGTCAGCGCTTAAAGGTGTTGCGAAAGAAGCTTGGCGGAAAAAATTAATTGATGTGGAAAGCTATCAACACATTAAAGAAATTAGACGTATTAAAGGCTCACGTTCGATAAAAGGTCGTGCTTTAGATTTATCAGAGTTAAATGAATTGATAGATTATTGCATGGCGCAAGAAGGTGTTATTGCCATGCGTGATGCTGCCGTAATTGCCCTTACATATGGTGCAGGCTTACGCCGCCATGAAGCGGCAGGTTTGATGTTAGCTGATTTAGACACTGAGCAAGGTACAATAAAAGTATTAGGTAAAGGCAATAAAGAGCGAATTAATTCTCTGCATAATAAAAATTTGGATATCATTCAAACGTGGTTAGAAGAACGTGGGTTAGAGCCAGGACCATTATTTTTACGTGCTCGAAAAGGTAATCGATTAGTCAATGAGCCTATTTCAGGACAAACGATCTACGACATAATTATTCGTCGTTATAAAGAAGCAGGTTTAAAGCGATTAACGCCACATGATTTACGTCGAACTTTTGCTACTAAGTTATTAGAAAACGGTGAGGATGTTTTTTTAGTGCAAGATTTAATGGGACATTCATCGGTTGAAACAACCAAAAATTACGATAGACGTGATGAAAAGGCTAAAACAAAAGCAGCCAAAGCGCTGCCTTTTTAAACTAGTTTCAAAGATAACTTGAGTAATGGCTGATGCAAATCCAGTAATATTTATTTTAACGGTATAACTTTCATTGCCAATTGCGGATCAAATCGCACCTTGTGCCAATTCATACGCCAGTCTAAATGAGGGCCAGTTACTCGTCCTGAATTACCTACTTTAGCAATAATTTGCCCTTGCTTAACGACATCACCCACCTTAACCAATGAAGCACTTAGGTGTAAAAAGTTTGAGGTAATACCATGACCATGATCAATGACTAATGTACCGCCTGAGTAAAACATATCAGGCACCCATAAGAGTACTTTACCTGCAGCAGGCGCTTTAACTGGCGCACCAATTTTTCCTGCGTAATCGACACCAAAATGTGGATTTTTAGCCACGCCATTATAAAAACGCTGACTACCATAAACACCGGTGATACGAGAGTCTCTTGGCGCAATAAAACCTCGACTAAAGTCGGTTAAATCACTGGAAATTTTACGTACGTTAACCATGGCAGTACGATCTTTAGCCGAGCGAGCTTGTGCCTTTTTATTCGGGTTCATTATTTTTTTGCTTATACCTTCAACACGTGAAATTTTATATTTACGTTTGGCTGGTATAAAGGTTTTTTTCTCAACGTCACCTGACGGCTTGGTTACCGTCAGCGTATATTGGGTTTTATCATCACGAGAAAAAGCAAAAACATAATCACCTGTAGTTGATACCGGCAATTCTTGCTTGTTAAGCATCACAATATTGTTCGCTTGTGTTTTACCGAGTATTAATGCGCCCTGCACCATTTCACCGCTTAGTTTAATTTCGGCTTGGGCAGAAAAGCTAAAAGCACTCACCAAAAATAAACTTACATAAGAGATTATCTGTCTGCTTCTATTTAAGGTTAAGTTAGCCACAAACAATTGCTCCTTTAGCAACACCTTCGTAAGCAACAACGGTAACTTTTTTATTAGCGACAGCATTTTTCCACTGTCCCTGTGGTGATTTAATTTGCCTTAAAATAAAGTCAGCGAGTAACTCTACCGTTGAGTCACAGTCAACTACATCCAATACGTTATTCTCTACGGCAATATCAAAGCGACCTTGTGGTGCGGTGTAACTAAAATATTGGTGATCGGGAGTCAAATACTGAGATGCTCTGCTTGATAGTTGAATATCTTTTGCATTAATGCGATCAGCTTCACTAGCAATATAAATATCCTGCCAACGTATACACCAAGATTTTTCTAACTCAGTATTCCTTTTATCATCAAGTAAAATTTGAATTTTAGAGCGATGGCCATGTGCGATGCGTTGACAATTACCATCGTGAAGTTTTAAACCATGGGTATAGTGATAATAATCACTTGGTATGACTTCTGCTCGTAATGTTAAGGTTAATCCTTGCACATTCGTTGGTAATTCAGCCATGATGATTTTATTCAGGTGTTTATTTACTTCATCAATGGTTATCGTTAAACAATCAATTTTTGCAAAAGCACACTGAGGCGATTGTAAGTGATAGCTGGCTCGCTCACTTAAAAAATCAATGGTTTGGTGATCTTTGTTGTGTGGCGATTCAGCTAAAGTTAATGCACTTTCTTGCATAGGTAGCAATAGTTTATGATCAACCGCTTCATCAATGATGGCTTTGATTTGTTTTTTAACAATAGCAAAATCAAGCACCATGCTTTGCTCATTCAATGAGCCATCAAGCAGTACATCAACAATCCAGCTTTCACCAACAATACCGCGTTGCTTACATAGGTAAGAGAAGTCTATTACGGTAAGATCGTCTACAAATAATTGCATTATTTTCCTTATTTACTTCAGAAGCTTGCTAAAGCTATTTCAAATTTATTTTTTAAGCTTCAACTTGCCATTGAATTTCATCGTCGCTGCGCACAGGCACAACAACATTTTCACCAAAAGTTAGGGTTGCTGGTACTTTCCATGCTTTTTTAACTAAGGTGATTTTATCTTTACTGACAGGTAATTGGTAGAATGCTGGGCCATTAGTACTGGCAAAAGCTTCTAATTTATCAAGGGCATTTTCTTGCTCAAACACTTCAGCATACAACTCTATAGCTGCATGGGCAGAATAAACACCAGCACAACCACAAGCTGACTCTTTGGCCTGTTGTGCATGTGGCGCTGAGTCAGTGCCGAGGAAGAATTTTTTATCGCCGCTCGTTGCTGCAGCAATAAGCGCTTGTTGATGAATATTGCGTTTTAAAATAGGTAAACAGAAGTAATGCGGACGAATACCTCCTACTAACATGTGATTACGGTTAAACAGTAAATGGTGTACTGTAATCGTTGCTGCAACGTTATCCCCTGCACTTTTAACAAAATCGACGGCATTTTTTGTCGTGATATGCTCAAGTACAATCTTTAAGTTAGGATAGTTAGCCACCAAAGGTTGTAAAATAGTATCAATAAATACCTGTTCACGATCAAATATATCAATGTCGTCTGTCGTAACTTCACCATGAATAAGCAAAGGCATACCAACACTTTGCATGGCAGCCAAAACATCTTTTAAGTTATCAACACTAGTAACACCAGAAGAAGAATTGGTGGTTGCTCCAGCAGGATATAATTTTGCCGCATAAACAATACCTGAATCTTTAGCGTCAATAATATCTTGTGCGCTAGTTTTGTCTGTTAAATAAAGCACCATTAATGGTTTGAAATGTGCACTTGGCTTTGCCGCCATAATGCGATCATAATAACTTTTAACAAGTTTCGCATCGGTTACCGAAAGAACTAAATATGGCATAATAATAGCGCGACCAAAATAACGGCTAATATCGCTGACGGTATTTTT
>JAWSUX010000028.1:0-1262 GCA_033852215.1 Colwellia sp.
TAGACTTGGATGAAACGACAGGACATATTTCTATTGATGAAACGATACAGTTTAATATCAATCCTTTTGAGGGAGCTAACTTAGAGCCAAAAGCCTTAGCGTTTACCGGTATTGACCCAACAAACCCGTTACGTGGTGCTGTTGACGAAAATATTGCTTTAAAAGAATTATTTAAAGTAGTCAGAAAAAAAATGAAATTAGCAGGCTGTCAGCGTGCAATAATTGTTGCGCACAATGCCACTTTTGATTTGGGTTTTTTAAATGCTGCAACAGCACGTTGTAATATTAAACGTAGCCCATTTCATAGCTTTGTTAGTTTTGATACCACGACTCTTGCTGGTCTAGCATTAGGGCAAACTGTACTAGCTAAAGCCTGTGCTGCTGCCAATATTGATTTTAATAACAGTGAGGCACATAGCGCTTTATACGACACAGAAAAAACTGCCGAGCTTTTTTGCCACATAGTTAATAAATGGCAAGATTTAGGCGGATGGCCAATGGCTGATGTCGCAACAAAAGAATAACAGCTTTATTGGCTTTACTAACTAAGTCAAAATTAGGTATAAAAAAACCGCTTGCGCGGTTTTTTTGTTTATGTAGTTTAGTTAATGCGTTTAAATTAGGTATTAGGTATATATACCTAATTTAACGCGTAGCAAAAACTATAGCTTATCTGCATTATCAGTTAGGTAAGAAGCAACGCCTTCTGGAGAAGCTGTCATGCCTTTATCACCTTTATTCCAACCCGCAGGACAAACTTCGCCGTGCTCTTGGTGAAATTGTAAAGCATCAACCATACGTAACATTTCATCTACATCACGACCAAGTGGTAAATCATTGATTACTTGGTGACGAACATTACCTTCTTCATCAATTAAGAAAGAACCACGAAAAGCAACACCAGCTTCTGGATGTTCAACATCATATGCTTGACAAATTTCATGTTTAGTATCAGCAACTAAAGTGTATTGAACTGGACCAATACCACCTTCATTGATTGGAGTATTACGCCACGCGTTATGTGAAAATTGTGAATCAATAGAAACACCAATCACTTCAACACCACGGCTTTTAAATTCTTCCATACGGTGATCAAAAGCTAATAATTCTGATGGACAAACAAAAGTAAAGTCTAATGGGTAGAAAAATACAACTGCTTTTTTACCTTTAATCGCTTCACTTAAGTTAAAGCTATCAACAATTTCACCACTACCTAAAACTGCTGCTGCAGTAAAATCTGGTGCTGGACGACCAACTAATAC
>JAWSUX010000305.1:0-1731 GCA_033852215.1 Colwellia sp.
CCTGATACAATCAGCTTTTGGCCGCAAACCATCGCTTGGAAATTAATAGTTGTTTGGCTAACAATATTTATTGTCAAGAAAACTTACCGAACATGGAAAAATTACCAAGCCAACGCCTACCGTCGTGAAGCGCTTGCTTGGCTTGCACAATGCTCCCTACTTAACGAAGAGCATATTAGACAATTACCCACATTACTTAGAAAAACAGCAATCCTTGCAGCTAATAGACAACTTCAAGTAAGTAACAGCGCTTTTACCGTAAAACATAAACAAGAAATCACCAAATTAAGAGGAGAATCGTGGACAATATGGCTTGACCAACATTGCAGTAAAAGTAACTTTAATGGAACGAATTTACAGCCCAATATCAATCTATATTCGTGTGAAAGGTTATTAGCTCAACTTGCTTATATCGCCACAATAGACCTTAACAATGCTCCTTTTAGGGAAGGTTTAATAGAACTGAATCAACAAATTGAATTATGGATTAAGTTTCATGAATTAACCATTGAACCTCAACAAACAGCTTTGGAAGAAACAACATGATCGAATTTGTTTATCCTTGGGCTTTTGTTTTACTTATACTCCCTGCTGCCGTAACGATTTTTGCACCTGCCTATAAAGAACGAAAGGCATCAATTAAGGTGCCCTACTTTGCTCGCCTTGTTGATGTAACAGGTGAAAAACCTCAAAGTGGCGCGGTACTGCTTAATCGTAATAACCTGCAGCGAGTCATTATTGCTTTTTCGTGGCTTTGTATTGTCACGGCTATCGCGAAACCTGAAATGATTGGTGCACCGATTAAGCAAGAAAAATCCGCGCGAGATTTAATGATAGCGGTCGACTTATCTGGCTCGATGTCTGTTGCAGACTTTACTCTGCCTAATGCAACTAAAAACACCGCGAGCAAAGGCGAACAAGTTAATCGTTTAGTGGCTGTTAAACATGTACTTAATACTTTTGTTAAAAATCGCGAACATGACAGATTAGGGCTAATTCTTTTTGGTGATGCGCCTTATTTACAAGCTCCTTTTACTAATGACATAACCACATGGCAAACCTTGCTTAACGAAAGTGATATTGGTATGGCAGGTCAAAGTACCGCCTTTGGTGATGCCATTGGTTTAGCCATCAGTGTTTTTGAACAATCAGATACCCAAAACCGCGTATTAATTGTATTAACAGATGGCAATGATACCGCTTCAAAAGTTCCACCAGTCGAAGCAGCGAAAGTTGCTGCAGCACATGATATTAGGATATATACCATAGCCATTGGTGATCCGACCGCCGTTGGCGAAGAAAAAGTGGATTTTGAAGTATTAAATAAAATGGCTGAAGTAACTCAAGGCAGAAGTTTTCAAGCACTTAACAGTGATGAGCTATTAGAGGTTTATGCCGAGATTGATAAACTGGAACCACAACAGTTTGACTCACTATCTTTCAGGCCAAGGGTCAGTATTCATCACTACCCTATTGTGTTATTTGTTAGTATTTATCTACTAGTGTTATTTATTGTCAATATACGCATCCGCCTGCAATTAGCTAAACAACAACATAACGTGCAGAGAGGTAAACCATGATTAATGATATCTCGTTATTTTTTACTAGCATGCAGCACTTTCATTTTATGCGCCCTTATTGGTTATTAACATTCATCATTATTGTCTATATTATTCGAGCATTCTCTTTACGTGATGATAGTTTAGCGCAATGGCGATCTTTAATGTCTGC
>JAWSUX010000306.1:0-2198 GCA_033852215.1 Colwellia sp.
ATGTTAACACGCTTGCGCGATGACAACCCAAACCCAACAACTGAGTTAAACTTCACCTCGCCTTTCGAGTTACTCATTGCTGTATTATTATCTGCACAAGCAACTGATGTTAGTGTTAATAAAGCAACGGCTAAACTATACCCTGTAGCAAATACGCCTCAAGCTATTCTTGATTTAGGTCTTGATGGATTAAAAGATCACATAAAAACCATTGGTTTATTTAATACTAAAGCCAAAAATACGCTAAAAACTTGCCAACTGTTAATTGAACTACATAACGGAGAAGTACCTGAAAACAGGGCCGCATTAGAAGCATTACCCGGCGTAGGCAGAAAAACAACTAATGTTGTACTTAATACCGCTTTTGGCTGGCTAAAAGATAACGAAGGTAAATATTTTTTAGCCGTTGATACACATATTCAAAGACTCGCCAACCGCACAGGTTACGCCAAAGGCAAAACAGTTGAACAAACTGAGCAGGCCATCATAAAAAATACACCTAATAAAACTGAGCTGATGTTCAACTTACACCATTGGTTTATTTTACATGGCAGATATACTTGTACTGCCCGTAAACCTAAATGTGGATCTTGTATCATTGAAGATCTTTGTGACTTTAAAGATAAAGTTGACGTTTAAGACCAGTGTGACTTTCTATAAAAGTCAAACAAGGAACAGATGAAATGAAATTTTTACATACTATGGTACGTGTCAGCGATTTGGCCCAATCACTTGATTTTTATATTAACAAATTAGGTTTAATCGAAACTAAACGTAAAGAAGTAGCTAAAGGTAAGTTTACACTGGTTTATTTGGCGACAGAGCTGGGGGCACCTGAAGTTGAACTGACTTATAATTGGGGCTCTACTGAAGAATATATTGCAAGCCGTAACTTCGGCCACTTAGCGTTTGAAGTTGATAACATTTATCAAACTTGTCAAAAGTTACAAGACGCTGGCATTACAATTAACAGACCGCCTCGCTGTGGTCATATGGCCTTTGTTAACTCACCTGATGGTATCGCGATAGAGTTATTACAAAAAGGTGGTTCGCTAAAACCACAAGAGCCATGGTTAAGTATGAAAAATAGTGGTAGTTGGTAAAATCCGTTACCAATACACCACGAAAAAATAGCTATAAAAAAAGGAAAGCCCTGTATCGATAATATCAATACAGGGCTTTTATTTTACCAATTTTAGTCGGCTTTATTTCAAGCTATCAAATATAAACAACTAAATAGTGTAACTCTTGCCATTATTGCGCTAAAGCTTCTTTTAACGCAGTTAAACATAAAGTAACGTTTTCATTACGAGCAGCATAACCCATTAAACCTATACGCCATGCTTTTCCAGCAAAGGCACCTAAACCAGCACCAATCTCTAAGTTGTATTCATTAAGTAAAAACTGTCTTACTTTAGCATCATCAATGCCCTCTGGAATGTATACGGCATTGAGTTGCGGTAATCGTTCGTTTGCTGGCACAATAAATTTTAAACCTAGCTCACCTAAACCTTTGCTTAATTTATCATGCATGGTTTTATGTCTAGCCCAGCTATTTTCTAGACCTTCAGTTTGTAACATGACTAACGATTCATGTAATGCATATAATGAGTTAACAGGTGCGGTATGATGATAACTACGTTTACCTTCTCCCGACCAATATCCCATAACAAGCGATTGATCAAGAAACCAACTTTGTACAGCAATACCACGATTTTGGATAACCTCAGCGGCTTTATCGCTAAAACTTACAGGTGATAAACCAGGCACACAAGATAAACATTTCTGGCTACCAGAATACACAGCATCAATTTGCCACTCATCAACACGAAGCTCAACCCCACCTAAAGACGTTACTGCATCAACAATGGTTAAACAATCGTGATTTTTAGCGATAGCACACAAAGTTTTCGCATCGGATAACGCACCTGTAGAAGTTTCAGCATGAACAAACGCAACAAAATTCGCTTGTGGGTTTTCTTTAAGTGATGCTTCTAATGCTTGTGGCTCAACTGCTCTACCCCATTCACCTTCCACAACCACTAATTTGGCACCAATACGATTAACGTTTTCAATCATACGCATACCAAACACACCATTAACACAGACAACAACCGTATCATCTGGAGTGATTAAGTTAACAAAACAAGCTTCCATACCAGCAGAGCCTGGAGCAGATACGGCCATAGTGAACTTGT
>JAWSUX010000307.1:0-1091 GCA_033852215.1 Colwellia sp.
GTTTAATCATATGGAGTAATTAGTACGTCGTATTGCCTTAGCACATTTTGAGGTCGGTTTTACTTTATTGCATAACGTTAAAGTTATTCGCCAGTACCGAGTGGCTAATACGCAAGCACAATGTAATAAACGTGTTGCTATGGTTTGTGGGCCTAAATTTATTGAGCATGCTATCGAAATTGATTGCCCTCATGACAGTATGAAGTTGTCTGGATGGTTAGCTAAGCCTAGTTTTTCTCGTAATCAAAATGACCTTTGTTATAGTTATGTTAATGGCCGTATGATGCGTGATAAATTAATTAATCATGCGATTCGTCAAGCGTATGCTGATTTATTACCTAATGATACTTACCCTGCTTTTGTCTTATTTTTACAACTGGATTATCGAGAAGTCGATGTCAATGTTCACCCTGCGAAACACGAAGTACGCTTTCATCAAAGCCGCTATGTACATGATTTTATTTATTCTGTTTGCCAAAAAGCTTTAATGTCTGATTTTCAGCCTGCTTTGGTTGATGAAGAGCTCAGGACCGAAAATGACACTACTAACTTGTCTAGCGAACAAGGCTCTCAGTCTGCTGTAAGTAAAGAAAATTCAAATGAGGATGTTAGTTATCAACGGCCTGATTACGTTAGTCCATTACAGCAAGTTAATGATATCAGTGTGAATCAACCGACAAATAACATGGGCTATCAGCAAAATAGGCAGAGCAGCGCTTCTAATGCAATATCAACGATTGCTGTGCAAAGTTATCAAAAACTCATGACACCTTTGAATCCAGCATTAGTATCTGAGGTTGCGAGTGATGTACCTTTAGTGATGTCGCATAGTGAAGAACTTAATCGCGACCAAAATGGTCTGTTAAATAAAGTTATTCATAACTCCGAAGATCAGCATTTTTTTCTTAATGTGACTGCTCCCGGATATGGGGTATATCAAGACGGAAATGAATTAAGAGTATTATCATTATTTTCCTTAGCACAAAAAGTTAAAAGTAAGCTTGTTGCGCAAAGTTGGCAGCAGGAAAGTGATAGTGCTTTAGTGAGCCAGCCATTACTTTTACCTATTATGATAACCCTGTCCAAAGCAC
>JAWSUX010000640.1:0-571 GCA_033852215.1 Colwellia sp.
TTTTACCAATATTGCATCTAACAAGGCAATCAAACGCAAAATTTACAGTTGGCTGTTTTTCGTTCCTCAAACATTTTAGCCAACAGTAATTTTCCGCTTATTGCGGCGTTATATTTTCAAGGAGGATTGGCGTTGCGTCATATCATAATAATTCTTACATTAATTTCACTTACGGGCTGTGCTGCAGCATTAGTTCCTTATACAAGCGACCCCAAACAAAAAATCGCTGATGCTTACTGGCTTTTTGATACAAAACAAAGAGCATTGCCAGCTCAAAAACTAATTTTAGAAGCAATTGATATTTATGAAAAAGATGAGAATAAATCAGGTCTTGCTGAAGCTTATGTAACTTATGGCATTTTTTTGAGGTCATATGCCGTTGATCGGTATAGTGAACGATATAAAGAAACAGGCTTTAATAACGGTCAGTTCTCATTTGAAGATAGGTACAAGATGTCTATTGAGTATTTCGATAAATCTAGAGTGATTTATGAACAGAAAGAAGAATATGATAACTTAACAAATACATATCTACATATGGGTTTCACCTACCTAACTAATGAAAATGTTC
>JAWSUX010000029.1:0-7223 GCA_033852215.1 Colwellia sp.
TAGTAATGCAAAAAACACTCGAGTTAGCTAAGCAACATAATGTTTGTATTGGCGCGCATCCAAGTTACCCTGATTTGGTTGGTTTTGGTCGTCGTTCTATGAACTGTTCTAGTGAAGAAATTATTGCCATGGTTATATACCAAGTCGCGGCAATTGATGGTGTCGCTAACTCTTTAGGCACAGATATTAGTTATGTAAAACCTCACGGTGCGTTATACAACGACATGATGGTGAACAGCCAAGTTCGTTTAGCGATATTAACCGCATTATCAAAATACCCTAAAAAATTAGCGTTGATGTTGCAGGCTACGCCTGACATCGAGCAGCATAGAGCAGAAGCAAAAAAATGTGGTGTAGAGGTTATCAGTGAGGCTTTTGCCGATAGATGTTACCTTGATAGTGGTAAACTAACTCCGCGCAGCGAAGAGCATGCAGTACATAACAAAGAGAAAATGCTTGAGCAAGTAAGGCAACTTACCGAGCAAGGTACTGTGACAACAGCGAGTGGTAAACAATTAGCCTTAACTGTTGATAGTTTATGTGTGCATGGTGATAACTTGGCTGGCGTGCAAGCGATAAGTGAAATTCAGCAGTTAATCAAAAAGCATAACGGCTAATGAGTAACGTACTTAATATACAGGTAGCGGGTGAGAATGCGTTAATTATCTATTTTACTGAGCAAGCGAGCAGTGCTTGTGCTGCTAAAGTACAACAAGCAGAGCAATTGATTCGTACTCAAATGGCTAATGATATTATTGATCTCGTGCCGTCTTATGCTTCTATTTTGGTGGTCTTTAATATGCTTGATATTGATCATCACCAATTACGCAATAAATTGCGTAATTTACTTGAACAATTAAGTTCTACAACCAATAAGCAAGGGCGGTTAGTTGAATTACCTGCCTACTATTCTGCTAAGTCAGGCCCTGATTTAGCGCGTATCGCTCAACATGCAAACTTAACGGTAGAACACGTTATTCAATTACATCAAGCACAAGAATATCATGTTTATGCAATTGGCTTTGCGCCAGGTTTTGCTTATCTAGGGGAAGTTGATGCACGTATTGCTATGCCACGTTTGGCCACGCCAAGACAAGCGGTGCCACAAGGTGCTGTCGCTATTGCCGACAGGCAAACAGCCGTTTATCCCAGTGTATCACCCGGTGGTTGGAATATTATTGGTTTGTGCCCGCAACGTATGTTTGATGCAAGTGCTAAAGAAACGATGCCAGTTAACGTTGGCGATCGAGTAAGATTTAAAGCAATAACAGAGCAAGAATTTTATGCATTAGGTGGTGAGCTTGGGGTGGTAAAATGAGTGCTAAGCTAAGACCAAATTTAAGCCCAAGTTTAAACGTTATCTCAAGTCCTGAGTTAAACTCTAACTCTAATAAAAGCCAAAAAAAGCAAGGTTTTATTGTGAAAAAGCCTGGTGTCTTAAGTTTATTACAAGACGGTGGCCGATTTGGTGCATTTAGTATTGGGCTAACTAATGGTGGACCACTTGATTTACCTGCATTTTACTGGGCAAATAGGTTGTGTTCAAATGAGTTGAATGATTGTGCTATTGAAGTGAGTATCGGCGGTTTAACCTTATGTGCAACAGTTGATACGCTTATTGCGGTAACTGGTGCTCATATGCCATTAACCATTAATGGACAAGCTAAGGCGTTATGGCGAAGTCATAAAGTGCAAGCGGGTGATACCATTGTATTAGGTTATGCCTCTTTAGGTATGCGCTGTTATTTAGCGGTAAACGGTGGTTTTATTATTAAACCCAGCTTTGGTAGTAGTAGTACTGTATGTAGAGAAAGAATAGGTGGTTTAAATGGCACTCAGCTACAAGTCAGTGATTGTTTACCTTGTACCGAACTTGATTTTGCTAAATCAAAAATAAAGCAATATAAGTTAGCCAAGGCCGACCAACCTAAGTTATCTAAAGACGTTATTTTGCGTACAATTCCTAGTTATCAGCAACGACATTTTTCTTCGCATCAACAACGTTTGTTTTACTCGTGTGAATATCAAGTAAGTAAACGTTTAGATCGCATGGGTTATCGACTTGAAGGACAAAAAATTTCAGCGGATGTTGATGGCATCTTATCTGAGGGGATTTGTCATGGCGCAGTACAAATTCCACAAGACGGTCAACCCATTGTGCTGTTGAATGACAGGCAAACTATTGGCGGTTACCCTAAAATAGGTGCAGTCATTGCGCTTGATACAGCAAAGTTAGCGCAGTTAGGGCAGGGAGGTAAAGTGCGATTTGAGCCGATAACTATGGAAAAAGCGCATAATTTATATCATTTAAATTTAAGTTTATTTACGCGTACTCAGCTTGTAGAGTGCGATTAATATAGCTATACATTACGATAATAAAAGTTATTGGAATAATGATGATTAAGCAACATACCTTAAAACAGAGCACTTTAAAAAAAAGCAGCTTTAAAAAAAGTAAGCTAAACGAAGAAAAGCTTAGTCAAAAAATTGAAGATGTTTTAGTTGAACGTAACTTGCGCGGTATGAAAAATTTACAAGAAAAGTTAACTGCGGGTTATTGTTTACGTGCGGCTAATATGCTGAAAAATGTCACTGGCACGGTACTGATAGGTACGGGATTTCCTGTTAATGATACGTTTGAAACAGATGGCCCTGTTGGTGCACTTATTTTGTATAAAGCGCTAGAAGCACTAGGAGCAAAACCTGTGTTAGTTTGCGGTACGCCAATGGCGGCTGCTTTTCAGTATGATTATCGAACTTGCGTCATTTCGGTCGGTAACCGAAATTTAGGTTTAACTGAGGCTAAAAAAGCGTTAGCACATTATAAACCGCAAGCGATTATCTCTATTGAGTGTCCTGGGCTTGCAAAAGATAATTGTTATTACAATATGCGTAGCGAAAATATTAGCAACCGTGCAGCATGTTTTGATTTTTTTCTTACCGAGGCAACTTGCCCAACAATTGCTATTGGCGATGGTGGCAATGAAGTAGGCATGGGTAATGTACAAGAACATTTGTCTACGCTTGATGTTACCCCTGTAATTATACCTTCAGTTACGCCTTGTGATGAACTGATCATTAGTGATGTGTCTAACTGGGGAGTTTATGGCCTTTTAGCTTTTTTAAGCCTGTGGAGTCAGTCTGATTTACTTGCCCAAGTTTCCCCTGAAAACGTATTAAAATATATTTCTGACTTAGGTAGTGTTGATGGCGTTACCCGTAAAAATGAGTTAACAGAAGACAGCTTGCCAGTATCGCAAGGTATCGCGTTAATTGCTCGCATCAGGGCATTGATTGGCTTTACCTGTTAGGTGTAAGTCATACCAATCAAACTAGCTAAGTAATTTTTAAAATGCTCTGCATATCCATTAATTAGTTTCATTGGTATTATTAACCATTAACCAATTCGACTATCCGTACACCTTTAGGAAAGACTATGAATATAGTATTTTTAAATGGCGATTTTATGCCCGTTGACGAAGCAAAAATATCACCTCTTGATAGGGGATTTCTTTTTGGTGACGGCATATACGAGGTCATACCGTCTTATGCGGGGAAAATGGTCGGTTTTTTAGGGCACATCAACCGTTTAAATAATGGTTTGAAGGCCATTGGTATTGAGTTTTATTGGTCTGATACTCAATGGCGAGAGCTGTGTCATAACTTAAGCGAAAAAAATGGTGCTGGTGCACTAGGGCTTTATATCCATATTAGTCGGGGTGCCGACACAAAACGTTTTCACGGTTTCCCTCAAAATATTCTCCCGACAATTTTTGCGATGACATTTGAAATTCCTGCACCTCGAGAGCCCAACGTCGTAACTGCTAAAGGTTACGCTGTACTTAGTACCGAGGATTTACGCTGGAAGCGCTGTAATATTAAATCTACCGCCTTACTGGGTAATGTATTACATTTTCAGCAAGGTTTTGAAGTTGGCTGTCAAGAAACGTTATTATTTAATGAAAAAGATGAATTAACTGAAGCGAGTTCGTCCAATATTTTTATTGTGAAAGCGGGCGTTATTGCCACACCGAGACAAGACAGCCAAATTTTACCAGGTATTACTCGTCGTTTAGTGATTGATATTTTAATCAAAGACGGTGGTTTTATTGTAGAAGAACGGATTATTACTATGGCTGAAGTGCGTAATGCTGATGAAATATGGTTGACTAGTTCCAGTAAAGAGATTGCGCCAGTGACAACATTAGATAATAAGCCCGTTGGTAATGGTCAAGTAGGCTCTGTTTGGTTAAAAGCAGCTAGCCTTTATGCTCAAAATAAATTTAATTATTAAACTGACTAACTTTATTTTTTAATTCCATAACCTAGCTATTCGCTAGAGAAAACACTTGTTATAATAAGCAGATATATATGCGCTATAACAAGTGTTTTGTTTCTTTTTGAGGTTTATTTTAATGTCGGATACTGAAAACCGCCCAACAAATTTTATTCGTAATATTATTGATGCTGATATTGCCAGTGGCAAGCACACTAAAATACAAACACGTTTTCCACCTGAGCCTAATGGTTTTTTACATATAGGTCACGCAAAAGCAATTTGTTTGAGTTTCGGTATTGCCCAAGATTATAACGGTTTATGTAATTTACGTTTTGATGATACCAACCCTGAAAAAGAAGACATTGATTATGTACATGCGATTAAAAAAGATGTGCAATGGTTAGGTTTTGAATGGGCTGGTGATATTCATTATTCGTCAGATTATTTTGAACAGCTTCATAGTTATGCGATTGAACTCATTGAAAAAGGTTTAGCATATGTTTGCTTTTTAAACGCGGAAGAAGCGCGTGAATATCGTGGAACGTTAAGTCAGCCAGGTAAAAATAGCCCGTACCGTGAAACGTCTGTTGAAGAAAACCTCGCTTTATTTGCCAAAATGAAAAATGGTGAAGTAAAAGAGGGCGAATGTGTACTGCGTGCTAAAATTGATATGACCTCAAGTTTTATGTGCCTGCGTGACCCTATTCTTTATCGTGTGCGTTTTGTTAATCATCATCAAACAGGTGACAAGTGGTGTATTTATCCAATGTACGATTTCACTCATTGCCTATCTGATGCCATTGAAGGCATCACACACTCACTTTGTACATTAGAGTTTCAAGATAATCGTCGTTTATATGACTGGGTTATTGAAAATGTATCAGTACCAGTAAAACCACATCAGTATGAGTTTTCACGTTTAAATTTAGAATATACGTTAATGAGTAAACGTAAACTTAATAGCTTAGTTGAAGACAACTTGGTTGATGGTTGGGATGATCCTCGTATGCCAACCATTGCTGGTTTTCGCCGTCGTGGTTATACGCCTGCTTCAATACGTGAATTTGCTAAACGCATTGGTGTAACTAAAATGGAAAATACCATTGAAATGAGCGTATTAGAAGCGTGTATTCGTGAAGACTTAAATGATAACGCCCCGCGTGCAATGGCTGTGCTTGATCCAATTAAACTGGTTATTGAAAACTACCCAGCGGATAAAACAGAAGACTTGATTGTTAAAAATCATCCAAGTGATGAAAGCAAAGGCACACGTATTGTACCTTTTAGCAAAGAAATTTACATAGAAGCCGAAGATTTTAGAGAAGAAGCGAATAAAAAATACAAACGTTTAGTTATTGATAAAGCGGTACGTTTACGTGGTGCGTATGTTGTAACCGCTACGCGTTGTGATAAAGATGAAGAAGGTAATGTAACAACTGTTTACTGTACTTACCTTGAAGATACTTTGGGAAAAAATCCAACTGATGGTACTAAACCTAAAGGTGTCATTCATTGGGTTGATGCAGCTAAGTCACTTGATGCGACGATACGTTTATACGACCGATTATTTACGATACCAAACCCTGCAACAGCAGATGATTTTCATAGTGTGATGAACCCTGAATCTTTAGTCACTATTACTGCGGCTAAAGTAGAGCCTTCATTAGTTGATGCTAAAGCTGAAATAGCTTTTCAATTTGAACGTCAAGGTTATTTTTGTCTTGATAACGACATTAGTGAGCAAGGTGCTTTAGTGTTTAATCGTACCGTTGGTTTGCGTGATACTTGGGCGAAAATAGCTAAATAGCTAAACTATTAACATCTTAAACCTAGCAATAAAGCCTGAACCATAGATAATGATTCAGGTTTTTTACTTTGTAAGTATTAATGTTAGGGATTTTTTATATTCACTTTTTAGTGGTATATATTAAGCCACAGGTCAAACTAATAACAAAAAGGACGTTAATGTTTTTTAATTTACCCCGCCAAATTTTAATATTGTTATTCATTTCATTTGTTATTGATGCTGAAGAAATTGAACCGGTACATTACGCTTATGCAAATTACCTTGGTAGTGGTATTTACCGAACAACGGGTCAAAATGCGAGCTTAATTAATCTTCCTTTTTCGTACGAAATAGCACAAGAAGACAAAACGACTTATGATCTGCGTTTACCTTTGTCGCTTGGCTTTTTTGATTTCGATTTAGCGGACATCCCCGAGCTTGATTTACCTGATGGTGTTGGTACATTTACCTTTACCCCAGGCATAGCGTTTAGTTATCAATACAGTAAGAATTGGGTGGTAGAGAGCTATATAGACATAGGTTATGCGCGAAACTTAACAACAGATAAAGGTGTTACAGTACACTCTGCGGGTGTATCCGCGCTTTATTCTTTTGATTACCAAAACTATGATTCGATTTGGGCAAGTCGACTGTATTATGCTTCATACAATGGCAATGGTTATGACGCTAAAGACTCTTATGCTGCAATACACTTTGGTATTGATACGGGCTTGCCTTTACAGTACCAATTTTTTGGTTATCAATTTCAACCAAGAATTTTCGCTACAGCATTTTGGTACTTTAGTGAAGTTGATTTTAGAATACCTTTCACGCTATCAACGAATGAAAATAATAAGGTTAGCTTAACTAACAGTATAGAAGCAGGTTTTACCTTAAAATTTGCCAAAACTATTGGTTACTCTTGGGCGGGAATTGAGCGCATTGGTTTGAGTTACCGTTATAGTAACGAACTCAGTGCTTTTCGTTTATTGTTTAGCTTTCCTATTTAACTTTTTATCTTGGTGATAGTTTTCTTGACAAAAAACAAGCCCTTTCATATTATCTCCTTTTTAAGAACTCAACAGGAATACACTTATTACCAATAGTGTTTTTTAGTTCTTATATTTATTAGGTATCCAGGGCGGGATTATGCTTTGG
>JAWSUX010000641.1:0-669 GCA_033852215.1 Colwellia sp.
TGAAAACCCTTGTTATGTTTACATTTAACCGCAAACTTATTAAAGCCATGTTTCAACAATAAAATCATCGTACTCTACGAAAAAAATGAGTGAATCTAAACCATTATTGCCGGTCGACTCGAGGATTATATGCTTCTGGCTTACTAACCTATTCCACTTGCCATTTTCGTTTTCTGCTGTTGATATTAACCCATAATATTCAATTAGGTTCCAATCTAAGTTAATTAAAGTTTCTTCATCTTTAATTGGCAGTTTAATATAGATATGTTTATGTAAGATTTTTTGGATATATTTAAAATCTACTGTTTTTTTAGTTACAAGATAACCTGACTCTTCGATAACTTTGATTCTATCTTCAACAATAGATTCAATATTCAGCTCACGCTTGGGCATGTATCCAGCACCAAATATCTTGGATGGGTGACCAATTACACACCTTAGTGAATTAAAAAAACCATCTAATTCCAATACATGGATTTCAGGAGTATCTATTTCCATATCGGCTGACTGATCCTTGTAAACATAACGCCGCAATAAGCGGAAAATTATAGTTGGCTATAATGTTTGAGGAACGAAAAACAGCCAACTGTAAATTTTCCGTTTGATTGCCTTGTTATATGCAGCGATGGTAAAACCATACACAACAATAACTTAAGTCACCTGTAATAT
>JAWSUX010000308.1:0-5430 GCA_033852215.1 Colwellia sp.
TTGTTCCGTTTGAAGTGCTTGTATGAATTTTTAGAGCTGATGTTTATTTTTCCACTCTGTAGTCCACGCCATAATTTCTAAGTTATGGACTTGATTTGAGCTTTTTGACTTATCGCTATCTAACATTGAAGTTGTGAGTTCAAAACCTGCCCAGTCTTCTGACCGTAAATGAGCATGATCGCATTCACCTTTTTCAATACTTGATATTAAACCATCGATTGTAGCGCGTAATTTTATAAGCCCACTCAAATCTGTGTGTATTTTTACAATATCACCACTAGGTTCAGTTATGACACTTAAAAGTTTAGGCTTCTCATGCATAGATAAAACTCTAACCGCTTATTAGACGGGATAAAGTTCTTTTTCTACAAAAGACTTATCTGCTAATAGTAAAATTATTTCTCGATAATATATACTTTTAATATCCATATTTCAATAACTTACTTATCATTTACAATATGGCCACATTTACTCACCGTGTATTTAGACTTTTTTCGGTGAAAGTGTGCAAACTAAATATGCTTGGTTGAGGATGAGAATAAATATATCAGTGAATAATTAATTAAATAAAGAAATGGGCAGGCAAAAATCTAATTCAAATTCTTCATTCTCAGCTAAAAATTGATTTTTATGATAATGGACATAAGCTGGCGTCGATAACATTTTGTATCCTGAAGTAGGCAACCAATGCTCCAAAATATTACTCAATTGTGGTAATAACTCACCATATTTCCCCTGTAATTTAAATACGGCATGTAAACCTGTTGGAATAGTCATGCTGTTGACCACCCCACGACGAAGGATGGGATAATCAATAGCTAGGCAAGCAACATAGCGACACTTTTTAAGCTCTACCAGTGCAGGGTTTGAATGGTGCAAACCAAATTGCTGTGAAAAATCACGTCCCTCTGCATTGGCCCATGCTTTTAAAATTTGCCATGCATTAGCTATCGAACGATCATAACCCTGATGCCTGACATAGGCGACATGTTGCTTTGGTCGTTCTACAAGTTTACATCTAGGGGTAACCGTTTTATTAAGACGCTGATAGCAGGCGGCAATTTCTTTATCAGCTAAAAAAGGTTTGTCTTGGTGCAGGCGTTCACTGCTGCGCCACTCACCCGGCGACATCTCAAACATTGATTTAAAAGCACGACTAAATGATGATACTGAGGAAAATCCTGATTTAGTGGCGATGTTCAATACAGACGATTTTTCATCGAACATTAACTGATTGGCTGCAAATTCCATGCGTGTACGACGAATATAATGATGTACAGGCTCACCTACAATGGCCTTAAAAAGGCGATGAAAATGCTGCTCTGAATAGGCGGCTATGTTAGCGAGATCTTTTGCTAACAACTCATTACTAATATCTTGATGGATAAAATAGAGCACGTCGTTGATACGTGATATTTGTTGACTAGTTTGCATTGTGTTTTAGATGAATAGCATATTTGGACATATATCTCAGCATAAACGGACAGATAAAATATTTCAAGTTATCGTATTCTTTAAAAAATTAATAAAAAAGAAAAGTTACCATGAAAACAACTAAGTCGTTACAAGCTGTACAGCCATCTTATATTCGTGAAATTTTAAGCGCCGCAAGTGCTCCGGGCATCATATCTTTGGCTGGTGGATTACCAGATGATGCAACATTTCCGTTAGCATTAATGGCAGAGTCGTTAACCGACTTACCTAATAGGGCTCAGTTATTTCAATATGGCAATACGGCTGGTTATGCGCCGCTACTTGCACATTTTAGAGACCGCTATCAATTACCGCCATCGCACGACAGCATTGTTTGCACTGGATCACAGCAGGGATTAGATCTTATTGCACGGTCATTTGTTAACTCTGGCGATAACATTGTAATGGAAGCACCAAGTTATTTAGGTGCAATTCAAGTATTTGGTCTTGCTCAAGCGACAATAGAGAGTATTTCGCAACGAGCAGATGGTCCTGATCTAGATGAATTGGAAGCCTGTTTCGCTGCTAAAGATATTACCTTATTTTATGCCGTACCGGATTTTCATAATCCAACAGGGGTATGCTGGTCTTTGGCAATACGTAAAAAAGTTGCACAATTGTGTCAGCAATATCATGTGACGTTTATTGAAGATGTGCCTTATCGAGAGCTAAGATATAAAGGCGAACATTTACCATTAGTCTCTAGCTTTTGTCCTGATAATTCGATGGTATTACGCTCATATTCCAAAATAGCTAGTCCTGGCATAAGGTTGGGCTTAGTTACAGGTAGGGAAGATTGGATAGTATCGCTTAATAAAGTAAAACAAGCCGCAGATTTACATTCAAGCATTCCCATGCAAGCGGTCTTGTTGGATTTATTGCAACACGATGAGTTTGCCCAACACTTAGCGAAATTAAGGCATGTATACAATGCGAGGTATGAAGCACTCACCAAACAAATAGCGCTAAAATTACCCTCATATTGTTATGCCAATGCTGTAGATGGCGGAATGTTTATCTGGTTATCATTACCTGAATGTGATGTAGATGCGCTAGCAAAATCAGCACTGGAACAGGGTGTTGCGGTAGTACCAAGCTCCGTTTTTTATCACGACAGAGAAAATATTACACCAGCCTTGCGTTTAAATTTCACTAATGCCAGCATAAAAGATCTCGGTGCTGCAATTGAGCGTTTGGCTAAGGTTATAAAGCAATACTGCCAGTCTAATTAGCTAAAAAATATATCGAATAACGAGTTAATGTAGTTAGTATACTTAGTCATATTAACGTTAACTATTGACGCCATAGTCTCTTGTTAGGCAAATTATTCCCAATGTTCAGGTTTAAATAATTGTAATGAATACATTTCTTTAAAGCTTTCGATGGCATCTGGATATGGCCAAGCATCGAACACCAATGACATAGTACTGATTACTGCCTGATAAACCCACAGGGAAAACTCTTTTGTATTAACCACTCGCTCCCAATCAAATGGATCATTAGAAATATTAAAACCATTAGATTTAAGCTTGTTTATTAATTTTTGCTCTTTTGGAGGAATAGATAAGCCATTATATGAAATAGTTAAAGTAGAAGATTTAGGATGAGCTAATTCATTCCTCACATCAATCGCTATTTTTAGTTTTTGAAAAGGGCTGAAATCACCACACTTTACACTTTACACCTTTACCGGCCAACGATTTATAAGCAATTTGTAATTTTAAAAATGTAGCTTTCCTTTGTTTTTCGGCATTTTCTAGCGAAGTAGCCATTTTTACTAATGGATTTTTCATACCATGATTGTGCGCTTTATAGCCATTCCCTAACTGGGCTATTTCATTTAGAAATACTTCCATTGCTGAAATGGAAGATGAAATAGCGGATAGCGCAAATCGATTATCGGTAGAGCTTTGTGATATCAAAGATCTCGCATCATTTAAAAGTGCGGGACATTTGATAATGTAGCCGTGTGCTGAATCTGCCAATGATGCTCCTATTTGCCTAACGCCGTTTTAAGCGGCAAATTGCAGTTGGCTAAAATAAGTGAGGCACGAACAAAAAGCCAACTGTAATTTGTCCGACTTGAAAACCCTTGTTAGGCTTTTTTATAAATGGGTACTTTCTTACCTACCCAGACTGAGCCAACAACAAGTAATACAAATATCACGGTTTCTATTTCAATAATTTCACCCAAAAACAATGCTGAAATAATTAGCGTAATAAACGGCTGAAGTAATTGCATTTGACTTACCCTAGCAATTCCACCTAGCGCTAAACCTTTGTACCACAGAAAAAATGCAAATAATTGGCTCACTAATGCTAGATATAGAAAACTAAGATAACCATTAATTGGTATGTTTGATATGGATGTAGGCGAATAATTTATAGTCGGGATAATAATAAATGGAAAAGAAAGAACTAGAGCCCAAGATATTACTTGCCACCCTCCTAAATTTTTAGAAAGTTTTGCACCAACCGCATACCCAATTGCGGCTGATATTACAGCACCTAAGAGCGCTATATCAGCGAGGTGTATTCCTCCCGAGCCTTGGATAAGAGCATATATAATAACCAAACATGCACCGACAACACTCACACCCCAAAAATATGAACTAGGTCTTTCATCACCAATAAGGCAACCGATAATAGCTGTCGCTAATGGGAGAACACCGAGCACCACACCACCATGAGAAGCAGGTACATATAACATTGCCCACGATGTAAGCACAGGGAAGCCAACAATCACTCCCATTGCTACAAGTAGTAATTGATATGCTTGTTTTTTATTAGGTAGTTGTGGCTTAAAATATATTAAAAGTAGAGCTGCAAATACTGATGCTAAAACAGCTCTGCCTAGCCCTATGAATACAGGATCTAAATACGGGATGACTAACTTAGTCGCTGGTAACGTAAGACCAAATCCTATCACACCCAATAAACCAAACAACATTCCTTTTGTTTCATTATTCATATTTTATACACGATATCCAGAATTACAGTTTAGAAGCCTAACGCCCGCTTAAGCGGAAAAATCCAGTTGGCTATAATTTGTAGCGTAGCGGAAAAGCCAACTGTATTTTTTCCGTTTAAAGCGCTTGTTAGGCATACTAGACTGAATAAACAGCCATTATCCTGCATGGTCCAGGTTCACAATCTTCAAATTTCTTTTGTTCGAGTAATGCTTTTGCCTCCTCGAACGTTTCTAGGAGGCAATGTTTATTAACTTTTATCTCCTCTGCCATGTGATTACATGACAGGTATGAACATTCAGGTTCATTACCATTGGTAAATGAAACCACATCAAAACCCTCTAAGGTTTTGGATTTAGGTTCTTCTACATTTGTTTCAAATGAACCTTCAGGCTCGAAGCTCTCCCAAGTAGGGTCATCTTCATAACATTGGAACTCATATGTTTCGTAGTAAAACATATGAGTTTCAGTTAAATCAATTTCATTTTCTTCAGCGACATCATAAATATCTTGAGGCGAATTAAAAAGCCAAAAGCCATTATGCTTCCAATAATTTATATAATCCGAAAAATCCTTTGAGGTACACCCGCTAACAGAATACAAATCTTCAACTTGATCTGTTTTCAACCAAGTTGGTTTCTTCGCAATTCTTTTTAATAAATACCCAACAGGAATCATGGTGTATGCCTAACGCCGTTTTAAGCGGCAAATGATAGTTGGTTAAAATAAGCGACGAAGGAGCTGCGTAATACCATGATGCCGATCGGTCAATACTATTCAAGCCGATCACTTTTTTGCCTTCCAGTAGACCTTGGTAAAATCTAACTTGAGTGATCGGCATCAGTCAAGGAATTTAGTTTTTTTCACATAGATTCGCCCCTTAATTCTAATATTATTGCCACATTAACAAGCCGATCTAAAATAGCATCAGCATGGGTTGATTCTCCGATCATTTCATACCAATTTTCTATCGGTAATTGGCTAGCAA
>JAWSUX010000309.1:0-1335 GCA_033852215.1 Colwellia sp.
GACTTACATGCCAAAATCCTTTACGTTTGTATTTTAGATCAACAAGGAAATAAACTTGTTCATCAAAAAATTGGTGCAGACCCACTGAAGTGGTCAAGTAATATTGGCCACGAGTTTGTAAGTTTTCCAATATCTTCGCTCTGACTCATTCGGTGTTAATCCACCATTATAGCTATGAGGTCTAACTTTGCTGTAATACCCAGTGATATAATTGACCACTGCGCTTTTTGCTTCATGAAAAGATTTATATCCTACCGTTGGCATCCATTCTGATTTAAAACTTCTAAAAAATCGTTCCATGGGGGAATTATCCCAACAGTTACCTCGACGACTCATACTCTGCTTTATTTGATAACGCCAAAGTAACTGACGGTATTTCTTACTGGTATAATGACAGCCTTGATCGGAATGAAACATAACTCCTTTAGGTCGGCCTCGAGATTCAAATGCAATTGTCAGTGCTTGGGCTGTTAGTGTCGTATCAGGTGAATGAGACATCGCCCAACCAATGACTTTACGAGAAAATAGATCCATGACAACAGCTAAATAACACCAACGATTTCCTTGCCAAATATAGGTCACATCGCCGCACCATGTTTCGTTCGGTACGACGACAGCGAATTGCCTGTCTAAATGATTAGGGATATCTACACGTTCATTTCCACCCCGCTTATACGTGTGTTTTGGCTGCTGACAACTGTTTAAATCAAACTTCTTCATGATTTTACCTGCACGATAACGACTTAACGGTACTTCCCGTGTTGTTGCTATCGTCGCAACCGTTCTCGCTCCCGCAGAGCTGCCGGATTCAGTAAAAATAGCCTTAACCATCACTTCAGCTTTTACTTGCTCAGGGCATGCTTGCTTATCTCTGCTATGCCAATACTTAAAGCTACTGCGGTGCACATCAAATACTGAGCAAACGGTTGCTACATCAAAGCTCTCTTTAAGTTGTGCGATCATTTCAAACTGTGGAGCGAGTCTGACATTAAGAGAGCGGTAGCCTTTTTTAATATATCTTTTTCCAATTCTATACGCTTAATTCGTTTCTCTAGTTCTTTGATTTTTATCTTATCTGGCGATAAGGCATTGGTGTGTTCATTAGAGCCATTACGCTCTTGCTTTAGTTGTCTAACCCACTTATCCATTGCCGATTTACTCACACTCATTAGCTCTGCGGCTTCTTTAACGGTGTGTACACCATCAACAACTAATTGCGCTGCCTCAAGCTTAAATTCAGCTGAGTATGTTGGTCTTTTTTGCTTTATCATTTTGTCACCTAAGGTTTATGAGGTACATAATAACACCTCTATTTAGGTGGCCAAATTAACTATG
>JAWSUX010000030.1:0-4779 GCA_033852215.1 Colwellia sp.
TCTTGCTGCTTAGGGATAAGGGTGAAGCTATTATCAAAATTTAGCTGAGATATCCAATCGCCTTGGCAAATTGGTAACTCTACACAGCTGAGTGCGGCATAATTAGAAGATGTCCAACCGCCTAATGCAATTTGCATGGTCAAAATCACCACCCCAAGCAAAGCAAAGTTTTTATATTTTTTTACATTGGTATTAGTAGCGCTGGCGAGATCAGATTTTAACCTTAAGTGCAGTAAAAAAAGTAGACAGAGTGTGGTAAATCCACCTAACAAATGTCCCATAACCACAATGGGCATAAGCTTCATTGTTACTGTCCACATGCCTAGCGCGGCTTGAAAAATAACTACCCCTAAAATTATTAAGGGTAAAACAACAGGGCTGCCTTGTTTACGCCGTTTAATTCCTATAATGGCAATAGCTAAAATAAACAAACCAAGCGAACCAGCAAAATAACGATGGATCATTTCATTCCATGCTTTAGCGGGCTCAACAGGCCGATCTGGAAAAGCCTGCTGCGCCACGCTTATTTGTGCGCTTGTTTCAGGTACATCTAATAAGCCGTAACAGGTGGGCCAGTCAGGGCAGCCTAATCCAGCATGTGTTAAACGGGTATAAGCGCCTAAACCAATCACGACAATGGCGAGCAATATACTTAATAAAACTAAACGACGCATCGCGTGATTAGTTGTTTTTCTTGGTTGCATGTTAACCAACCTTAGAATATTTAAGCAATTTTTTCATATCCGCTATTATGGCCTTACTAAATTCAGCTTGTACCTTTTCGTCACTTGCAGGAGGGAGGTGACTTAAAATGACATTACCTAAAGGGTCAACAATAAATACTTGAGACTGTTTAATAATATTTCTACTTTGCTCTGGCATCGCTTGTATTTGCCATTGGCTTTTAGCTAACTGCTTATTTTGTTCTGGGCTGAATTGACCTCGAGTTAATAATACTGGAGTGACACGCGGCATATCTTTGCCTAAGACAACATAACTATTATGAACAGTTTCTAAGGCCTTTAAACAGGGATCCAAACATTCTTTGGGTAGTGCGTATAGAATAAGCCACTGCTGTGAAAAATCACTATTAGATAAACCTAATTCGGTTAACGTTAACTCATTTTTTAGCAAGGTACCTTGATTGGTTACTGCTAAGTCGAGCCAATTTTGCTCTAATGCCATTTTGGCTAAAATTATTGGTAAAGCAAAAGCGAATAATACTAATAACAAGCTCTTACGATTTTTATGCTGATTAGTGTTATTTATTGTCAGCTGTGAGTTGTCAGGTGTTGAATTGATACTACTCATGTAATTCCCTTGTTACTGCTATTCTTTTTATTTTTATTGTGCTTATTACTTCGCTCAAACAGATTGAACCAAATCATTAAGGTTAACCAAGCAATTGCTAAACCAGCCCATTGCACCGCATAAGCTTGGTGTTTTTCAGGTGGCATAACGATAGGGTGCCAATTTTTTTTATAACCTAATTTCTCGTTTTCATCAACATAAACCACAAAAGGTAACAATGGTTTGTTCATTAATTTAGAAAATTTTTCTATTTCAATTTGCTGTACTCGTAAAGGCCAAGACAGACCACTAAAGTCCTGCGCCATTAACATAATGCCTGATTCAACTAACCTAATATGACCCGTGAATTTATGTGTTCCCGTTATTGGTGTAAATATAGGTAACTCTTGACGATTGATAGAGCCTTGAACCCAACCTAAATTGACTAAAACAGTATGTTTTTCACTTTGAACTATTTGGAACACTCGATAACCTAATGAGCCTTTTTCTACTTGATTATCGAGTAAGAAGATTTTTTCATTATTAAAATCCCCTGAGATGGTAACAGGGTAGTCATTAATGTTTTCTTTCTTGTCGTAGATACTGCTTTTTGGTGCTGTTTTATTTATCGATTCGTTTTCAGATAATAAAACTATCTGATCGAGTGTTAAGGGGGATTGCTGATTAAGTTGCGTAATACGCGTCAACCTTTGCTGTTTTTCTATGCCTCGGCCATGCTGCCATAGTGATAACTTCACTAAGGCAGCAAAAACGATTAAGGTGAAAACTATCCACAACACATGGTGAAAAAGTTTATTTTTCGACTTACTTTGATCACAGCCTTGCGTGTCACTGTGATTATTATTTTGCTTAGTCACCACTAACAACAGCAGGCTCCCTGTTAATACTCATAATTATTGTTTATTAAGATATTTTATAGCTTATAAAATGTAAACAAAAACAAAGAGCATTGCCCATACAACATCAACAAAATGCCAATACCAACTTGCGGCTTGAAAGGCAAAATGATTAGCAGGAGTAAAATGACCTTTAAGTATCCTGAACCACATAACAATTAGCATAATGCAGCCTAAAGTCACGTGCATACCATGAAAACCGGTTAGTAAATAAAAAGTATTACCGTAAACACCACTGGTTAAATACAGTTGCATTTCTTGTGAATAACCATGGGCATATTCTTGTACTTGAAAGGCTAAAAAGGCGATACCTAAAACGATAGTTAAACCAAGCCATATTTTTAAATTAGTACGATTGTTTTTAATTAAAGCGGTATGGGCAAAGTGTGCGGTTACCGAAGAGGTTAACAATAATACCGTGTTAATCAGAGGTAACCCATACCAACCCATTGCAGTGGTTTCAGTACCATCAGGAGTTTTAAGCAATGGCCAGTTAGCCGTAAACTCCGGCCAAAGAACTGCTGCAGTTTCGACATTGTTACCTGCACCGCCAAGCCAAGGTATCGAAAATACGCGCAAATAAAGTAGCGCACCAAAAAAAGCAGCAAAAAACATCACTTCAGAAAAAATAAACCAACTCATTCCTTGACGAAAAGAATGGTCCATTTGATTTGAATATTTACCAGCGAGAGACTCCTTTGTTACATCGCTAAACCAACCAAATAACATATAAAGTACTAAGGCAATACCGGCTAACAATAAGTAACCGCCATAGCCACTTTCTTTATTGCTAAGGTCAGTAACATAGTTTCCGGCGCCAAAAGCAATCAGAAACAAAGCGACAGCACCAACGATAGGCCAGTGGCTTTGACTGGGAACATAATAATTTTCATATTCTTTATTGGTCATTTTTCATCCCTTCTTATATTGTGCTAACTGTATTAAATTATATGTAAGGTCACGTTTTTATGAGCTTTGTTTATCTGTAATATCATATAAAGTATAAGATAGCGTTAAGGTACTTATTTCATCAGGCAGCTCTAAATCCACATAAAATTGCAATGCCATCTCAACATCCTCCCCTGCTTTAAGCGGTTGTTGAGTAAAACAGAAACATTCAATTTTGTTAAAATAATTGGCACCAAGCCCCGGTGATACTGACGGTACTGCTTGTCCGATAATGTCGTGAGTACTTAAATTCTTCGCATAAAATTTAACTACTTTTATCTCACCAGGGTGAACACTAATCTCATTTATTAAAGGCTCAAATTCCCAAGGCACGCCTTGTGCATTACGCGTAATAAATTGCACTTTTATCAAGCGTGATTTATCAATGCTTGTCGCAGCATACGCAACACCAGAGGTATTGGTTTTACCATTCAGGCCAGTAATATCGCAAAAAACATCATACAAAGGCACCAAAGCAAAACCAAAGCCAAACATCCCAATAACAGCCAACAACAGTTTTTTTACTGTTCGATTGTTATTGATACTGGCTTTGTGATTTGCTTCGTTACTCATCTTAGTTAATGCTCATGCTGGTCAGCATTATCAATGTCACTTTGCGGCGGTGGAGTACTAAAGGTGTGGTAAGGCGCAGGGCTTGCTACCGTCCACTCTAAACCAATTGCACCATCCCAAGGTTTCGCTGGAGCTTTCTCGCCACCACGAATACATTTAATCACAACGGCTAAGAAAATTAATTGTGATAGGCCAAAGGCAAAACCACCGATACTGACCCATTTATTGAAATCAGCAAACTGTAATGCATAATCAGGAATTCTACGCGGCATACCTGCTAGACCTAAAAAGTGCATAGGGAAGAACAGTAAGTTCACCGAAATTAATGAACACCAAAAATGCCATTTACTTAACGAGTCGTTGTACATATGCCCAGTCCATTTAGGTAACCAGAAATAAGCACCAGCATAGATAGCAAACAATGAACCTGTCACTAATACATAGTGAAAATGAGCAACAACAAAATAAGTATCGTGATATTGAAAATCTACTGGTGTCATGGCTAACATCAAGCCAGAAAACCCGCCAATGGTAAATAAAATAACAAAGGCAATAGAGAATAACATCGGTGTTTCAAATGTTAACGAGCCACGCCACATCGTAGCAACCCAGTTAAAGACTTTAACACCCGTTGGTACAGCTATTAACATGGTGCAATACATGAAAAACAGTTCACCAAATAATGGCATCCCTGTGGTAAACATATGATGCGCCCAAACGATAAATGACAGTAAAGCAATCGATGATGTTGCGTACACCATTGAGCTATAGCCAAACAGTCTTTTGCGGGAAAAGGCCGGAATGGTTGTTGATACAATGCCAAAAGCTGGCAGAATCATTATGTATACTTCAGGATGACCAAAGAACCAGAAAATATGCTGGAACATTACAGGATCACCACCACCAGCGGCATTAAAGAAACTTGTGCCGGAATAGGTGTCGGTTAATAACATAGTGACCACACCTGCGAGTACGGGCATTACGGCAATAAGTAAGTAAGCTGTAATGAAAAATGTCCAAACAAATAATGGCATTTTCATGTAAGTCATGC
>JAWSUX010000310.1:0-3448 GCA_033852215.1 Colwellia sp.
GCTTCACTCAACTCAGCAATTTTAGCTAATAACTCAGCATTTTTAACTGGTGCAGTCCAATCCCAAGAAGGAGTATTAACTTCTGCTTTAAATTCTTTAATTGCTGAAACAGCAGTTTGCATTTGCTCATGACCGTATACAACAGCGCCAAGCATTACTTCTTCTGATAATACATCAGCTTCAGACTCAACCATTAATACAGCAGAATCAGTACCTGAGACAACTAAGTCTAGTTGACTTGCTGGTAGTTCAGACTGCAAAGGGTTAAGAATATATTGACCGTCAACATAACCAACACGTGCTGCGCCAACTGGACCACTAAATGGTGCACCTGAAATAGCTAAGGCAGCAGAAGTACCAATTAAAGAAATAATATCAGGCGAAATTTCAGGATTAACAGAAACAACCGTAATAATTACTTGTACTTCGTTAGTGAAACCTTCTGGAAATAATGGACGGATTGGACGGTCAATTAAACGTGCGATAAGTGTTTCTTCTTCTGAAGGACGACCTTCACGTTTGAAGAAGCTACCTGGAATTTTACCAGCAGCGTAAGCACGCTCTTGATAGTTAACTGTTAACGGGAAAAAATCTTGTCCTGGTTTAGCTTCTTTTTTAGCGACAACCGAAACAAGTACACAGGTATCGTCCATGCTTGCCATTACAGCAGCAGATGCTTGACGAGCGATAGCGCCTGTTTCTAATGTTACGGTATGTTTACCGAATTGAAATTTTTTAGTAACTTGATTGAACATATGATGTTCCTTATTTATTTATTTATTTATTTAAATATAATCACCAATCTGTACAATTATTTATTCACTTACCTATAATGACTAATCAAATGACTATCAATAAATAGCTAAATAAGTCGAACAAAAAATTATACAGTTTGGATTGGTTTGATTTTTTGAAATTTCCAAGAGGTAACACTTAAAAATTTTCAGAGTCATTATACTAATTAAGCTGATGAATGCTAGCTTCAAAGGCTTTTTCTTGCCTTTAATAACATTTTTCAACACTTAAATAACAAAAAAGGAGCCATAAGGCTCCTTTTTGTTATTTAAATTAAGTATAAATCGTACTATTAACGACGTAAACCTAATTTACCGATTACAGTAGTATAACGGTCAACGTTTTTACCTTTTAAGTAATCAAGTAATTTACGACGTTGTGCAACCATGCGCAATAAACCACGACGTGAATGATGATCATGGATGTGCTCTTTAAAGTGACCTTGTAAGTGGTTGATTTGTGTAGTTAACAAAGCAACTTGAACTTCTGGAGAACCTGTATCACCTTCTGATTGAGCATATTCTGCAACGATTGCAGCTTTTTCTGTAGCATTTAAAGACATTATAAATCCTTAGTGTGTTGACTCTGCCTCCAGTTATATTTAGTTAAATATTAAGAGTAGAGCGATTAAAATACGCATCAAGCCAAACACTAATTTAGCATTGATGACGAAAGAGCGCGTATTTTAGCAATCAATAACTAAAAAGCAAGCGATTAGTTTAATTCATCGCGTTATTAATTCACTTAGCGCTAAAGTAATGTGGATATCTTTAAATTTCACTCTTTACATTTTTATATAACAACGATACGTTTAGGTGCTAATAAGCCATCGTCATTGATAAAACCGACACCGATAAATTCAGCGTCTGCATCATCTTTATTTTCACCAATGTACACTTGAACACTGCCTTCTTCAGGTGTGTTATAAGCTTGCACTGGGTTACCGTGGCGTAAAAAATTTGCTGACATATCGTCAACATATACTGAATGCATACCATCTACAGCACTGTTCATAGGTAATAATAACGGATCAAGAACATCAGAGGGTGTTATTTCATCGGCATTAGCCTGTTCAAGTAGTGCTTCAAGCTCAGGTAGTGTTATCATTTTTTCTATCGGATAATTACCCACAGCAGATCGTCTAAGGTTTGCTACGTGTGCGCCACAACCTAATAGTTCACCTAGGTCATCTACAATAGTGCGAATATATGTACCTTTAGATACATGAATACTTAATTCGACTTCATCATGCTCAAAACGTAATAACTCTAGATTAAATACAGTAATATCACGTGCTTCACGTGGTACTTCAATACCTTCTCTTGCATATTTATACAGAGGCTGGCCTTGATGTTTAAGTGCCGAATACATTGATGGAACTTGCTTGGTCGTTCCACGAAAGCTATCTAAGGCTTCAGTAAGTTGTTCATCTGACACATTTACTTCTTTCTCACTGACCACTTCACCACCACTATCACTTGTCGTAGTACGAATACCTAGCTTGGCGGTCACTTGATACGTTTTATCTGTATCAAGTAAGTATTGTGAGAATTTAGTTCCCTCACCCAAACAAATGGGTAACATACCTGTAGCCAAAGGGTCTAGTGCGCCCGTGTGGCCAGCTTTTTGAGCGAAATAAATACGTTTAACCGCTTGTAATGCATGGTTAGATGACAACCCATGTGGCTTATCTAATAACAGAACACCATTTATTGCGCGACCTTTTCTACGTTTAGCCATTTATGACTCGCCCTGCTCGTCGCTATTATCGCCATCTACAGTGTCATTAACATCATCATGCTTATCACTCGCTACCGCTTGATCTACTAAGGCGCTCATGCGAACACCTTCACTCATTGAACTATCATAAACAAAGCGTAAATGCGGCATAATACGAGCGCGTAAACGTTTAGCTAACAGTGAACGAATATAACCTTCAGCTTCCGTTAAAACTTCAATAGATGATTTAATATCTTCTTCAGTATCATTAAAAAAGGTGACGAAAATTTTTGCATACGCTAAATCACGTGTCACTTCAACTGACGATACTGTGGTCATACTTAAACGTGGATCTTTAATTTCGCGCATTAAAATAACCGCGATTTCTTTTTGGATTTGCTGACCTACTCGATCAGTACGGGCGTATTCTCTAGCCATAGATATCTCCTAACAAAAAACGGAGGCAATAAGCCTCCGTTTTACTTAATATTCAAGGGTAAGTAAATTAAAGCGTTCTCTCAATCTCTACCGTTTCGAATACTTCAATTTGGTCACCAACACGTACATCATTGTAGTTCTTAACACCGATACCACACTCAATACCGTTACGAACTTCTTGTACGTCATCTTTAAAGCGACGTAATGATTCAAGTTCACCTTCGTAGATAACCACGTTTTCACGTAATACACGAATTGGTGCACTACGTTTGATAGTACCTTCTGTAACCATACAACCAGCAATAGCGCCGATTTTAGGTGACTTAAATACATCACGTACTTGTGCTAGACCGATAATTTCTTGTTTAAACTCTGGCGCTAACATACCGCTCATCGCTTGTTTAACTTCATCGATTAAAGCGTAGATAACACTGTAGTAACGTAAGTCAATGTTCTCTGATTCAAGTACTTTACGCGCAGCCACATCGGCACGAAC
>JAWSUX010000310.1:3536-4426 GCA_033852215.1 Colwellia sp.
ACCACATTAACTTCAGAAATCTCACCTTCAGCCATACTAGCAAACATATTTTCAAGTTTAGCTTTTTGTTGGCGAGCAAGTTTCACATCACGGAATTTACCTTGACGGAACAAAGCAACTTCACGCGCTTTTTTCTCATCTTTAACTACCGTAGCTTCATCACCCGATTGTGGTACGCCACTTAAACCGATAATTTCAACAGGAATTGAAGGGCCAGCAGAGTCAATAGTGTTACCATTTTCATCACGCATTGCACGAACACGACCATATTCTAAGCCACAAAGTACAATGTCACCTTGTTTCAACGTACCTTCTTGAACAAGAACCGTTGCTACAGGGCCACGACCTTTATCAAGTTTAGATTCAACAACAACACCATTAGCCATTTTATCAACAACAGCGGTAAGTTCGAGTACTTCAGATTGTAATAAAATAGAGTCTAACAGCTCATCAATACCTAAACCTGTTTTAGCTGAAACATGACAGAATTGAACATCACCGCCCCATTCTTCTGAAAGTACGTCATGCTGTGATAACTCACTCTTAACACGGTCAGGATCAGCACCTTCTTTATCCATCTTGTTTACAGCAATAATAATTGGTGCATCGGAGGCTTTAGCATGTTGAATTGCTTCAATTGTTTGTGGCATTACACCATCATCTGCAGCAACAACAATGATAACGATATCCGTTGCTTTAGCGCCACGTGAACGCATCGCTGTAAAGGCAGCATGACCAGGTGTATCTAAGAAAGTAATCATGCCATGACCAGTTTCTACGTGATAAGCACCAATATGCTGAGTAATACCACCGGCTTCACCGTCAGCAACTTTCGCTTCACGAATGTGGTCAAGTAGTGATGTTTTACCATGATCAACATGACCCATTAT
>JAWSUX010000311.1:0-2897 GCA_033852215.1 Colwellia sp.
ATTGTTAATGTAAAACTATCGATGCCTTTAAATGGTCGTCGAAAGTTTAAAGGGCCACTAATGGCCATAGAAAACGATACCTTAATTGTAGAAGTTGATAGCATCGATTATGAACTTGCTATCAGTAATGTAGATAAAGCAAACCTTGTCGCCAAGTTCTAAGTTTTTTAGGCTAAGTGTTAGACAAAGTTAACTAATTTTAAAAATAGTAAATAAGGCTAAGTAGCATGAGTAAGGAAATATTACTAGTTGTTGATGCTGTTTCAAATGAAAAAGCATTACCACGCGAAAGCATTTTTGAAGCGATGGAAACCGCTTTAGAAACAGCGACAAAGAAAAAATACGAAGGTGACATTATTGTACGTGTTTCTATTGACCGTATCAGCGGAGAATTCGATACTTTCCGTCGCTGGTTAGTTGTTGAAGAAAGCGACGAGCCAATGGAAAACCCTTATGCTGAAATGACTTTAGCAGCAGCGCAATATGATGAGCCTGAATTAATTGCGGGTGATTATGTTGAAGAGCAAATTGAGTCAGTGAAATTTGATCGAGTAACGACTCAAACAGCTAAGCAAGTTATTGTACAAAAAATTAGAGAAGCAGAACGCGCTTTAATTGTTGATGCATATCAAGACCAATTGGGTGAAATTGTTACGGGTGTGGTGAAAAAATCTAGCCGTGAGAGTGTTATTGTTGATTTAGGTAATAATGCTGAAGCTGTTATTTATCGTGATGATATGTTACCGCGTGAAAGTTTTAGACCTGGCGATCGTGTTCGTGGTTTGTTGTATGACATTAAACCAGAAGCGCGCGGCGCACAATTATTTTTGAGCCGTACTAAACCTGAAATGTTAATTGAACTTTTCCGTGTTGAAGTGCCTGAAATTGGTGAAGAGATGCTCGAGATAAAAGGTGCAGCTCGCGATCCTGGTTCTCGTGCAAAAATTGCAGTTAAGAGTAATGATAAACGTATTGATCCTGTCGGTGCTTGTGTTGGTATGCGTGGTTCACGTGTACAAGCTGTCTCTGGTGAATTAGGTGGCGAACGTGTTGATATCGTATTATATGATGATAACGTTGCTCAGTATGTTATTAATGCAATGTCACCCGCTGAAGTTGCTTCAATTATTGTTGATGAAGACAAAGGCACCATGGATATTGCTGTTGAAGAAGGTAATTTAGCAATGGCTATTGGCCGTAGTGGTCAAAATATTCGTTTAGCAAGTCAATTAACTGGCTGGGAACTGAACGTGATGACTGTTGATGACATGAAAGAAAAACATCAAGCTGAAAATGACAAAGTATTAAATTTGTTTATTGATAAGTTAGATCTTGATGAAGATTTTGCAACGTTACTTAGTGACGAAGGCTTTACGTCATTAGAAGAAATTGCTTACGTCCCTGCGGCTGAAATGCTTGAAATTGATGGTCTTACTGAAGAGATTGTTGAAGAACTACGCGAGCGTGCTAAAGAAGCACTAACCACACAAGCTTTAGCTAGTGAAGAGACGTTAGAAGGTGCTGAGCCAGCACAAGATTTACTTGACCTTGACGGTTTAGAGCGTCATTTAGCATTTGTTTTAGCAAGCCGAGGTGTTCGTACACTTGAAGAGCTAGCTGAACAAGGTGTTGATGAAATTAGCGATATTGAAGAATTAGATGAAACCAAAGCGGGCGAGCTAATCATGGCTGCGCGTAACATTTGTTGGTTTAACGAAGAATAATAACACCGGAGAATAAACTAGATGGCAGATATAACAGTAGCAGAACTTGCCAAAGAAATCGGAACACCGGTGGATCGCTTAGTCACTCAATTAGCTGACTCAGGCGTGAATAAATCGGCTACCGATGCTATTTCGCAAGATGAAAAAGAAGCCTTGTTGGGGCATCTTAAAAAACAACATGGTGATGAGTCGGCAGCAAAACCGAATAAACTCACGTTAAACCGTAAGACTAAATCTACTTTGACTATGGGTCACGGTAGTAAGGCTAAATCGGTAAATGTTGAAGTTCGTAAAAAGCGTACTTATGTTAAACGCAGTGATGTTGAAGAACAGAAAATAGCTGAAGAAACAGCGCAAGCCGAAGCAGTAGCAGCAGAAAAAGCACAAGCAGAAGCCGCTATTAAAGCAGAGGCTGCAGCTAAAGAAGCTGAAAATGAAAAGGGTGTCGCTGCAGCTAAAGCTGAAGTAGAAGCTGAACGTAAAGCCGCAGCCAAAGCAGAAGCCGCGGTAAAAGCGAAACAAGCCGCTGTAGATAAATCGAAAAATATTGAAAAAGCACCTGAAAAAGTAGCAGAGAGTGAAGAAGCCAAAAAACTTCGCTTAATACAAGAAAAAGAGGCTGCAGCAAAAGTTGAAGCAGAAGCAGCAGAAGCGGCAGAAGCAGCTAAAAAACTTGCTGAAGAAAACGAAGGTCGTTGGAAAGAGCAAGAAGCAGAGCGTAAAGCAAAAGAAAAAGAGGTGGTTCATGTAACTTCTTCAAAATACGCACAAGAAGCTGAAGATAAAGTAGATGCTGCTGATGAGGGTGCTGGTCGTCGTCGTAAAAAGAAAAAATCTGCTCAAGATAAAAATGCCCGTGGCGGTCGCAATGCACGTACTGGTCGTAAAGCTACCTTATCTGCTCCGCAGAGTTTAAAGCATGGTTTTACTAAACCTGTTGAAATTAAGGTACTAGATATTCGCATTGGTGAAACAATTTCAGTTGCTGAGTTAGCGAATAAAATGGCTAAAAAAGGTGCTGAAGTTGTTAAAGCTATGTTTAAAATGGGTGCTATGGCAACCATTAATCAAGTTATTGACCAAGAAACAGCAGCACTTGTTACTGAAGAAATGGGCTTTAATGTAGTACTTGTTAAAGAAAATGCTTTAGAAGAAGCTGTACTTGCAGACCGT
>JAWSUX010000312.1:0-5370 GCA_033852215.1 Colwellia sp.
GGTGGGTTGGTTCGGCGCTTACAGATATAGAGCCAGAAACATGGCTGGTTTTAGTCACTAAATTTGAAAGCCGATTTAAGAGCCTTGTCGGCGCAAAAGAAGTACTGAAGACAGCGGCCCAGAAACTCGGGTTTAAACGGACACCGGGCCTCGCGAACTGCTCAGCGTTACTGCATTAGCAACAAACACTCCTCTCCGAAAAAAATCACTCCTCCTAACGAATACCCTGGCATTGTCACGCCTGTCATTTGAGTTTTACTGGGCATTACCAATATATCCGTAGATATTTATTAATCGAACTCAAAACTACCCCGGAAAGGCAGAACAATTACGATCCTTCCGACCTTCTCAGTTTCTATTTTTTAGAGTGGGTGTCTTGTTTATTTGCAACACTTTCGCTCCGCAAGGAGCAGTATCAAAAGCTCATTCCTATACCGGCCCAGCTATAGTTTTCGCGAAACTCGCAGACCATGAGAATTTGAATAAGTGGGTCCCCATAATTATTATTTAGAGTGGGTGTCTTGTTTGTTTTTGAACTCGCCGACGATCTACCCTTCAATATCCGCCATCCACTCTTCATTTGAAACATCGCGGCATCCAACCCCTTCGTAATCCAAATCTTGACTTTTTATTTTCACCGATTCGCATCGCTTGACCCAATGAGCCGCATCACTGCCGTCTAACATCAAATCAAACACAATGATCCAATATTCTTTTTCAGCCGAATACACCAAAATTTCATAGGCATATGAGTCAACAGGAATCCTAACCGACCCAACTTTAAATGGCTTACCCTCTTCGATTAATTTTTTTACACAATCTGAAAACCCTTTTTCCATGCCTCTATGCGCTTTACTATCTCGCCCTTTCAGATCGTAGAAGCCACAATCAATAGCTCTCGCACCCGCAATTCGATCTATCTTTTCCGAAAATCCAGGATATGCATATTGAGGCCACGCAGCATGCTCATAAACCTCTACCGAAGAACATCCCGCTAGCAACAATATCGTCAGACTTAAATTCGACCAATTCATATTACTAACTCACCTATATAAATCTGCGATTCGTTTTTTATCATTCGTCGAAAACTTCCTTCTATCTCGCCCTTTCTTTGGAGGGTAATCCATAAAACCTCCGTCCTCCCGATGCTTTAATCCCAGCTTGTGACCAAACTCATGAGCGTCAGAAAGCTTCCAGTAATCTTTATGTACAAGTGGATTAACTAGCAAGGATTTACTCCACTTATAGTGTTTATATGAAGGCGCCCAGCCGCCGATATACAATGCAGCTTCGCAATCGCAGAGTTTAAGACCTTGCGTAAACTCAACCAAACTAGCGCCATGAATTCTAAGGTCATGATTTGCCGCATTTGCTGTAAATTCAACAGTTACCCCTCCTTTGGCATACACGTCAACAATATTCTTCAATGCCGCTCTGGCCCGGTCCACATTACCCGTTAATATGTATTTTAGCGTGATAACGATTTTATCGCCCTTTACCGATACTTTCCCTTTATAATCTGGATTAATTTCATCCTTCTTATCAGCACCCGCTGGTTTTCCTATTAGCGACTTAATTTTATCTAACGTCAAACCGCACGAAGATATCTCTTGTGTTCTGCAAGATCTAAGCGCTTTCTTTTGTTTTCTATCAAATTGTGACATAGAATTTCCCTACTCTAAAATTAAAATTATTTGTGTGATTCGTCCTTCTACCTATCAGATAACAGGCATCACCAGTCAAAACCCGTACTGCAAACTAAAATACATATCTACCCCGACATCCTGATCCGCATGCCCGCCCTTTCCGTCATAAGCACAGACCACGCCCCACCTTTCCAGTACTCAGAAAAGTCAAACTTAAAGCCCAGCCCAACACTGAAAAATATCGCCGTCACTTTCTCATAAAAACAGAAGTTACTCTTTTAAAGTGACTATTATGTCAAGAGCCCAAGCGATAAGAGTAAGTGCACCACCCATATTCCAACCCCGAACTCTCTCAGCTTCAATTATTAAGGAGTGGGGGGCTTGTTTATTTCGCTGATAATATACCATCTCGTCGCAGCTGGCAGTACACTCACCGAGACAGGCATCACATAAATAAAAGTTTAAGTAATACTCAGATTCCATTTTTAAGAGTGGGTGTCTTGTTTGCTTCTCTCTTTAACCCAACCATAGCTAAGGTCTTAATATCAAGCGCAGAATGTGAAAACGGTGATTCGCCAGTAAAATTTATGAGATACCAATAAATAAACATAAAATCATAAGAAGCGGGATAACCAACAAATACGGGCTTTCCTGGAAGGCCTTTTATCCATGCGACATAATCGGTCATTGCTTGCTTTGGCGCTTGAAGGTCGGTCCTGCAAGCTTTCCATGCTTCTGGTTGCGTACGCCACCACTTTTCTGTTTCCGGGTGTGCGCTTGCTCCTTCTATTGTCTCTAAGTTGGCCTCAAAGGTAGCAATCAATTTTTTATCACGAGTATAAACTGCAGAACCAAAACTCAACATTGAATGTGGACCAGGTATTGGACCATCAGCCTCTACATCCGTACTAACATACAATTCTTGCTTCACACCCATTCCTATGTGGACTTAATAGTGATCGGGAGACAACTTAAACATCCCCTCGATTATTTGAACCAAATTAAACGGACGCCTACGATAACAGCTTGCTCCCGCCTCAAACAACTGTATACAATACCAGCATCGATCACGGAATGACGAAGATGCCAAAACCCCGAAAACACCTAATTTCTCTCGATGCAACGTCCCACTACCACTGCGTATCACGCTGTGTTCGCCGAACTTACCTATGCGGCTTTGATCGGCTAACCAACACAAGCTACGAGCATCGTCGGCAATGGATTGAAGATCGTATTCACTTCTTGGCACAAGTCTTTGCAATCGGCGTCAGCGCATATGCAGTGATGAGCAATCACACCCACCTTTGCCTGCACATTAACAAAGCTAAAAACCTAGCGTGGAGTGACATGGAAGTTTGCCAACACTGGCATCAGATTTATAAAGGCACAGTCCTTACGCAAAAATACCTGAGAAATGAACCACTAGGCGAAACTGAGCTTATGGCTGTACGCCTACGACTGGATAAATGGCGTTTACAACTATGCGATATTAGTTGGTTTATGCGCGCATTAAATGAACCCATCGCCAGACAAGCGAACGCCGAAGAAAATTGCACCGGAAAATTCTGGGAGGGGCGATTTAAATCACAAGCCTTATTAGACGAAAAAGCCCTTATTGCGTGTATGGCCTACATTGACTTAAACCCCGTTCGCGCCAAAATGGCACCAACCCCCGAAGCGTCCATTCACACGTCCGTAAAGCTACGTTGCGACACGCTTAACGATAACGCATCACCAGAGCAGCCCGAATGCCTAATGCCCTTCGTCGGTAATCCACGAGAACCCATGCCCCAAGGACTGCCCTTTCACCTAAAAGATTATTTAAGTTTGGTCGACTGGAGCGGAAAGATAATTCGTGAAGGGAAAAGAGGAAGCATCAATCAAGCACTCCCACCAATATTAGACCGCCTAGATATAGAGCCAGAAACATGGCTTGTTTTAGTCACTAAATTTGAAAGCCGATTTAAGAGCCTTGTCGGCGCGAAAGAAGTACTGAAGACTGCGGCTCAGAAACTTGGGTTTAAACGGACACCGGGCCTCGCGAACTGCTCAGCGTTACTGCATTAGCCACAAACGTTCTTCTCCTAACAAATTTACTCTTTCTAACAGATACACTGGCATTGTCACGCCTGTCATTTGAGTTTTACTGGGTATTTCCAATATATCCGTAGATATTTATTAATCGAACTCAAAACTGCCCCGGAAAGGCAGAACAACTACGGCCCTGTCGACCTTCTCAGTTTCTATTTTTTAGAGTGGGTGTCTTGTTTATTTCTGGATGCCCTGTAGCCGCATATCCAGCTCACGTCTATTTCATATTTGTAAAAAATAGTTTTTAGAGTGGGTGTCTTGTTTATTTTTCTTGTTTATTTTCCATTTATATCTAAACATTCGTAGTCTATCACTTCGCTATTTTCATTATTTAACTCAAATCCAGATTCTGAAAAATAAAATTCAGACAATTCCGCGTTAGCTCTTATTCCGTCCACATAGTCAATACTTACGTAAGCTGAAAACACTTCTGTATGTTTTAGTACATACTCACTACGCAGCAAAAACATATACCTTTTATCTTCTGGATCCCAAGGCGAACGATCATAATCAACAACAGAGTAATGAGCGACAAGAGAAACTTCAAAATCTACCTCATACTCAACATTTTCCTCAGACACAGAAATAATATTCTTGTGATTGACACAGACAGTTTCTATTTTAATTATAAATATTTCATCATCAAACTCATTAATTTCACATGAATAGAACTCTGACTCGCCAAGTATCTCACTCGCTCTCTCCAGCAAGCTGTCCTTCTGTTGCTCAAATATACTATCCGCAAACTTTATTGGCTCCTTTAATTCTTCTTCTTTTCTTACTACCAGATCTAAAAGATCATCAACTTTGTTTAAGTGAATCATATTACCTAAACTTTCAGCATACTTGCCCATGTCACCATCACCACTAACGACATATAAAGTGTGGCCCCTATCTTGACTTATGCGGTTTACCGCTTCCAATACAAAAGCATCGGGAAATTCTGATTTTTTGTTTGCTCCACCGAAGGGTGGTTCTGAATTAAAGTATTTTTCAAAAATTGTCGAAACATTAACCTTGTCTACATCTACAATTTCCGCACCGCTTTTATCAAGAAACTCTTCGAAATTATTTATCGCTATTTTATATATATCATCCGCTTTAATCTTTTCAAAAACACCATAGCATGCCAACTCTGGAGTATTCCTCAAAAACATTGCTTTTTTTTGTATTTTTTTAATTGCACTAGCTGATTCTTCTGACTTTATTAATAAGTGTTTTTTTATTTCATTAATTGTTATCTGAGTAATTAAAAGATGTAATTTTTTAGATTCAAGAAAGTCACAAAGTTTACCTAACGCGTGTTCACCAAACTGATAATTTTTACTTTCATATGCAGATGTATCAATAAAGATCAATCTACTTTCCAATACTGAGGTCATAATTTACCTATCGGTATAATATTCATATCAGACGCCCTGTGGCCGCACATTCCGACTCTCGCCTATTTCTTATTTTAAGATTAAAACTAGCCACTAAACCTTACACAATGAAGGTATCTGAAGTAAGCCCAGACTTTTTAATATCTTACTATGAAAATATGCGGCTCTGTCGGCGATATCCTCCGTAAGTACGGAGTCATGACACCTCAATCTGTATAAATATTCCTGTCCTAGTTAGTGCCCATCCAGAA
>JAWSUX010000313.1:0-8154 GCA_033852215.1 Colwellia sp.
TTTTTATTTTTAGCAATGCCGCTAATAAAGGTTTGGTCAATTTTAAGAATATCAAAAGGGAAGTCTCGTAAATAACTAAGTGATGAATAACCAGTGCCAAAATCATCCATGGCAATTTTTATATTTAGTTTATTTATGCTGGCTAAAGCTTCTTTTATGTATGAATGACCACTCATTAACACCCCCTCGGTTATTTCTAATTCTAGTCGATTAGCTAGAACGCCGGAAATTTTAAGTTGACTTTGAATCATATCGAGTAATCCAGGGTCTCTAAATTGACGTGGCGATACGTTTACCGCAATACAAAAATCAGGGTTGTTTGATTGCCAATTGGCTGTACTGGTTAATGCTTGCTCTAGTACAAATTCACCTATTGAAACAATTAGTCCGGTTTGCTCGGCAATTGGAATGAATTCGACAGGAGAGATTTGTCCTAATGAAGGATTTCTCCAGCGTAATAGAGCTTCTGCTCCCATAATTTTATTATTCGAAACATCTATTTTTGCTTGATAATAAACTTCAAACTCATTTCTATTAAGTGCGCCATGCATTTGCTCTTCAATTTCTAAGCGACGAGAGACTTCTTTGTTCATTAACCCTGTAAAATAGGAATAAGTATTACGCCCTAGCTTTTTTGCGTGATACATAGCTGAATCTGCATTTCTGAGTAATTCAGAAACATCACTACCATTATTGGGATAAATGGCTATTCCAATACTTGCTGTCAGCATTAAATCTCTGTTGTTTATGCGAAATGATCTTCTAAATAGTTCTAATAAGTTTTCTGTAATTAATTGTGCATCGGAAGCATCATTAATACTCCCTAATAGGATAATGAATTCGTCGCCGCCAAGTCGAGCAACAGTATCTTGAGAGCGAATTGATTTTGTTAGTCTATTGGCTGCTTGCACAAGTATTTCGTCACCAGTTTCATGTCCTAGGGTGTCATTGATTTTTTTGAAATCGTCCAAATCTAAAAAGAGAATAGCAACTTTTTCATCATTTCTTTTTGCTTCTTTTAAAAGTTGGGATAACCTATCTAAAACTAAAAAACGATTTGGTAGATCAGTGAGTCCATCATAATTAGCTAAATGTAATAATTTTTTTTCTGATTTTTTTCTCTGACTAATTTCAGAATTTAATCGAATAAAATAGAATACGATCAACGCTATCGCTGCGAGTAACAATAAGGTTGCTAGTGAATAGAATAAATTAGTTTCCCAGAATGGATGTCTCACATGTATTTTAATCGACACCCCTTCTTCATTCCAAACACCGCTACTATTTGACGCTTTGAGTCGGAGTATGTAATCACCACCGGATAAACCGCTGTAGCGTCCAAATGGTTTTGCTCCCGAATAAAACCAATTTTTATCACGACCGATTAATTTGTATGCGTAAGTGTTTTTACCTGATTGTGAATAGCTCAAACCAGCAAATTGAAATTCAAAATTATTTTCTTTCCAAGGAAGAACGATGTGAGAAACATTCTCCGGTGCCATGCCTAAGTTCATATCAACGCCATTTTTTCGGAAGTGCGTTAACTTAACAGGTGTTATGAATTTATTTCGTTTGATAGAGCTGGGTTTAAAGCTGATGAGACCTTTTGAATTTCCATGCCAGATTGTGCCATTTCTGGCTTTTAGTCTAGTGGTCCAAAAAAATGTATCGCTGGGTAAACCATCGGCTTCTGTATATAGCGTATGCTTTTCAGTTTTTGTATTGAAAAAAATTAGTCCGGTATCAACAGTCCCCAACCATAAGTTGCCTTGCTCGTCTTCTATAATATTTGCAATGATGTCTGAAGGGAAACCATTCGCAGTTGAGTAATTTTTAAATGTTTGTGTGGCATCATCAAATCGACTCAAACCACCTTTGCCGCCAATCCACAAAATACCTGAGCTATCTTTGTAAACTTCATATAACGTATTTGAATTAATACTGCTATTGTCATTGGGGTTATGCTTGAAATGCTTAAACAACATAGTTTTCTTGTTTAATACATCGAGTCCCCCTCCATAAGTGGGGATCCAAAGATTTCCATTGGCATCATCATATATTGTCGGTATAGAGTTATGACTTAAGCTATTGCTGTTATCGGGCTCATGTTTAAGGCGAGTGAATTCACGGGTTATTTTGTTGAACTTATTAATGCCACCACCAATAGTGGCGATCCATAAAATGTTAGTGTCATCTTTATCTTCCAAAATATATTTTGTGCGCTCGCTAGCCGAGATACTTTTTTTATCTTCATGGTTATGTATGAAATGTTTATTGCTGACACCGAGCTTTGTATCAAATTCGGTTAAAGAGCCCCCCCAACTTCCTATCCATAAAACTCCAGCACTGTCGACAGTTAACGCAGTGATTTGTGAGTGAAGCAGAGATTTGCTATTTTTTACATCTGGGGTGTAATGACGAAATTCTCCTGATGTTTTATCAAATGCATTTAGGCCAGCGTCGAAAGTACCTACCCATATTATGCCAGCATGATCTTCGGCTACTGTTAATATTGAATTGCTGCTAATACTTTTATTATTGGATGGGTTGTTCTTGTAGACATTAAATATACTGCCCAAAGGATCATATTGATCGATTGCTCCATTGCTGTTTATTAGCCAGTAAATACCGGTATCACTTTGTTGATAAACACCCAATACTCCATTTGAACTAGGGCCATGGTTCAATTTGGATATATAACGAACAAAATTATTCGTTTTTGGATTAAACTGATCAAGACCACCATTCTCCGAAGCTTGATGCGAGATCCAAATGTTCCCCACCCTATCTTCGAATAAATTCCATACATCGTTGCTAGATAAGCTATTGTCATTATTCCTTTCAGCCTGATAGTGAATAAAATATCTTGTGCTTGCGTCGTAGTAATATAAGCCCGATTTTGCTCCTACCCAGATATTTCCATTACGATCTTCGTGTATGACGTTAATTCGTATAGCACTCAGCATGCCATCATCATTAGAATTACTAAGGAAATGCTTCCAAACCTTTTTTTCTGGATCATAACGACTTAAGCCGCCATCTTCACTACCTACCCAGATTCTTCCTTGTCGATCCTCTTCTAAAGACAATATCGCATTTGATCTGACGCTTTGATCATTATTGATATCGAATTGAAAACGTTGCCACTGGGATGTACTGCTATTAAACATACTTAACCCGTTATCTGAACTACCTACCCACAGGTGTCCATTTTGATCCACAATCATTGAATTTGGGGTGAAAGGGAGGTTGTTTGAGGCAATACTGTTTTCATCATTAGGCTGATGTTTAAACTGAGTAAAGGTAGCTGTGGGTTTGTCATAACGGGTCACACCGTTACTTAGTGAGCCAAACCAAATCGCGCCTTTTGAATCTTCTACAATGGCAGTAATAAATGAACCAGAAAGTCCTTCTTTTGACTTAGTAAAAGATTTTATTTCGAAGCCATCATAGCGATATGCACCTTTACCAATCGTACCAAACCACATAAAACCATCTTGGTCTTGTAATACAGAACCATAACTTGATGTTTTAAAATCGAGCACTGCACGCTTAAATTTAAGATGTGTTTCATCTGCCTGGGAGACAGGTACGGTTAAAAATAAAAATAAAAATAAAAATAAAAATAAACACAAAAGGTACGCATACCGCATTCGGATGTAATTAATTAGAACTAATTTATTATAGTGTAGGGCACAATTTCAGTTTATGCCCCAATATGAATTTGTGGAATAAATTTATTATCGCCACTAGTAAGGTATCAATTTGCGAGTGCTAAGATTAGTCAGAACTAACACACTTCACCTTGAATTTTTCGAGTTAACGATAATACTATATATAACTTTAAAAAAATGAGGGTGTAGGATAAAAAATGAATCTAAAACCTTGTACTTCACAGGTCGTGGCCTTTTTAGTCTCTTTTTTTATAATGCTGCCAAGTTTTGCTATTGAAATTATTGTCAATGACTCCGTTGATTTATCTGAAATATCTCATCAGCAGCTTAAATCTATATATCTTGGGCAGCAAACACATTGGCCAAGTGGAAAGTTAATTAAGCTTTATAAATTATCCTCAACTCATAAAGCTCATAAGTCCTTTGTTAAAAAGACTCTTGGTTTGTATCCCTACCAGTTTAACCGGCGTTGGCAAAAACTTGTTTTTAGTGGTTTTGCGCTAAAACCTAGTGAAGTGACTAATGAGCAAGAATTACTTGATGCAATAGCTAATACCGCTGGGGCAATTGGTTATATTGAAAATAAGATAATAATGGAAGGTGTCCGCTATGTTGCGCTATTTGAAAAAGAATAACTGGATATTACTCTCTATATTACCTTGTGTTGTTTTTGCGAGTGAGCAAAGCGATTTATCCTTTGCGGGTGTTGTCTCACAAGGTATTTCTTATACGTCTGATAACCAGTTTTTTGACGATGAAGATAATGTTTCATTAAATATGACCATCTTAGCTTTACAGGCAAACTATCTTTTTAATGATAAAATAAGGTTCTCAGGACAAGCTTTATATCGAAATTGGGGGAAAATTGAAAGTGCTCGGATAGATTTTTTAATGGCAGACTATCAATTTTATAATCAGCAACATTTTAATATTGGCTTTCGTCTAGGACGTATAAAAAGTGATTTAGGTGTCTTCAATTCTACTCGAGATATTCCCAGCGCAAGGCCATCAATATTTTTACCTCAGTCGGTATATCAAGACACTTTACGTGATACAACCACATCGTACGATGGTATTTCTCTTTATGGTAATCAGGTATTTGACTTAGGAAGGTTGAATTGGACATTAGCTTATGGGCGCTATCCCGTATCGAGTGATTTGAGTGAAAGTATTTTTGGTCAAGAGTTAGCTGGTGAGATAGACACTGACAGCAATATTCAAATAAATACCACGTGGGAGTCTGCCTCTGGCAATTGGAGTGTCTCATTTGGCTATGAAAATCCTCAAGCTTATGCGAAACCGACTTTTGATATTAATGATCCTATTGCAATAAGGGCAGGAGATATAAAGTTTGACCGATATATTTTTTCTCACCAGTACTTTTCAGAGTTTTGGGACTTTACCTTTGAGTATATTCATCAAAATTTGGAGGTTAAGGGGTTTGATTTATTTATACCTAATTTACCCTCGTTTATTCAACAACCAGTGTTTCCTGAAATAACAACCGATAACCTAACGAATGTCGGTTTTTACGGGCAGTGGCGTTATTTTCTTGAAGAGGATTTAATTTTGATGTTGCGCTATGGCCGATACTTTACTGATGTTGATGACAAGGATGGCTCTGAGTATTACCAAGAGACCGGCATGCCCGACTTTAGCCGTTACAGTTTTGATTTGAGTGCAGGTATAAAATGGAAGTTAGCACCTAAATGGCAAGTGAATTTTGAAGGGCATTTTTTTGAAGGTACTGCGGCTATTTCTCCTACCATTAAATTAGATCATAGCAGTAATAATGAAAAGTATTGGCAATTATGGTCGTTGCAAGTTTCTTATAGTTTTTAGGATTCATTATGGAACATAAGCAGTTTGTTCATAAAAATATAAGCTTAATATGGAAAATGTTATTTTATTTATTTTTATTTCAGTCAATAGTTTTAATGTCTTATGCTTATTTAGCAAAGCAAGAGTTGGATGAAAGGTTAATTCAGGAAAAAATTAACTTTAGAGAAGTGTCTGAGGTCTATCTAGAAAACGCTATTGGACTTCATGTGCAAACTATTGAAGATACCATTTATAAACTTGCCAGTGTGCAATATAGTTCAGAGCATATTCTGGTTGATTATTTTAAACAAGAATGGCCAAACCTTGCTCTAGACTGGGGAGCAACAGGTGCGGCACTATATCATCAAGGTAATCTAAAAAACTTTGAATATGGTCAGCTTGAACTTGATGGTATTGAGCAATACATACAATCTAGCAATAATTCAGGGCTACCTGAACACTACATTGCTTGTAGTAATACCTGTCTTCTGAATATTATTATCCCTTTAGAATTTAATGCGAGTGCTGCTACATTAATTATTAGTACTAACTTACTTAACCCTATCACGCAGTTTCAACAGCTTTTAAACTTAAAAGCAGTCATGCTTACTCCTGTTAATACAGAAAGATCGCATGAGGAGGGACTAACTCAACCAGAGTGGCTTGATAGTGAGTTTAAAATGTTAAATGGAGAGTTAAATAAATATTATTATCAGTTGCTTGAGCAGGTAAGTTCGAAGGCATCTGTTCAAGAATTACTTACTAAAGGTGTTATTAGTGAGCTTGAGAAAGAATATTACTTTATTAGTGCTTTCTCGATACCTTTTAACAAAAACTCTAGAAATTTTTTTGTTATTTTTAATGACGTTAGCCAGACGTTTTATTTGGATAAAAAATTTAATCAAACATTTTTTTTATTTTCGGTTATCACTATTTTTATCATGTTTTTTGTTATTTTAATTGTGTTGTGGAAACCTATTTCTCGAATAAAAAAATTGAAAGAATATCTACCGACATTAGCTAAAAGTAAGTATATCCCCGTATTTTCATCAGGTGAGCATGATAATATTTTTTGGGATGAAATTGATATTTTAGAAGATTCTTCTAATGAATTAGCTATGCGATTAAACCAACTAAACCATGTGGTTAATGACAGAGAAGTTGAACTGAAAAAAATAGCAATGTTTGATAGTACAACGGGTTTAGCGAACCGAGATAATTTTTTAACTGCGTTAAAGAAAAAAGTAATTAATTTACAGCGGGATGGATCTTTTATAGCAATTTTTTTTATTGATTTAGATCGATTCAAGCATATTAATGACACCTTGGGGCATGATGTTGGCGATAAAGTGTTAAGAACGGTAGCACAGCGGTTGCAAAATAGTATTAGAAAAAGTGATCTTGTAGCACGGCTAGGCGGTGATGAGTTTACCGTATTATTAGATAATATTAGTGATCAAGGAAGTATCTTAAAAATCATTGACTTGATCCTGAAAAATTTTGAAGAGCCGGTCAATATTGATAATAAAATGATTAATATACAATTGAGTATTGGCATTACAACAGTCAAGGACCCTAAAGATTCTATTACAGATATTATCAAAAAAGCTGATATTGCGATGTATACCGCAAAGGGGTCAAAAACTAAACGCTTTTCATTTTTTAAGACTGAAATGGAAAGTGCCATTTTAAATCGCTTTAATTTGTTAAATGAATTTCCTGAATCATTAATAAAAAAAGAACTGCAACTTTATTTTCAACCTTTTTATTCCATTAAAGAGAGGAGGTTATTTGGCTTTGAATGTTTGATTCGCTGGCAGCATAGTAAAAGAGGTTTACTAATGCCAGATACTTTTTTACCTGTATTAAAAGACACTGAATATATGGTGGTGCTAGAAGAGTGGGTTTTGGAAGAGGGAATCAAAAAGTGTCAGCAATTATGTGAGTTAAGCTCAGAGCCATTAGTTTTTGCGATTAATTTAAGCGCAGATACATTTATGTCACCTAAATTAATACAGAATATTGCGAGTTTGTTAGCAACTTACCAAGTTAAGCCACAAAATATATACATTGAAATTGTCGAAGATACCTTAATTAGTAATATTGATGCGGCAATCGTTAGAATTAAAGAGCTACAACATTTAGGAATAAAAGTTTCGATGGATGATTTTGGTGTTGGTTATTCATCATTGAACTATTTGAGGCGTTTGCCAGCTAATAATATTAAAATTGATAGAAGTTTTGTCAGTGAAATACTCCATGATGAAACGAGCCAAAAACTACTTGCCTCTTTAATTGATCTACTTATTAACATAGGAAAAACAGTTACGGCAGAAGGTATTGAAACAATTGAACAACTAGAATGGTTAACGCAGCATGGTTGTCACATTGGTCAAGGCTACTACTTTAGCAAGCCAGTGCCTATTCACGAAGCGATTAAATTAATTACGGCATCAATTGATAATGTCAGTTATGTTGAGTTTAAGCATGACTAATATGATTAATTAATATCGTTTTAGGATAACATTATAGGATACAAAAAATGTTGTCGGGATAATGTTCCGTTGAAAATTATCAGCTGGCCTATTTTGGTTTCACCTTCTACGGGGCTAGGGCAAACGGGTTAAAACTATATAGATGAAAAGCCTACGGTTAGCAC
>JAWSUX010000314.1:0-3499 GCA_033852215.1 Colwellia sp.
ACAATAGCGCTGTGGTCCCACCTGAATCCATTCCGAACTCAGAAGTGAAACGCAGTTGCGCCGATGGTAGTGTGGGAGTTCCCATGTGAGAGTAGCACATTGCTAAACTTCTCTTAAGAGAAGCCCGTTACAAAAGTAACGGGCTTTTTGCTGTCTGAAAGTTACTTCTATTATAGGAACGTGAATAACAATTTTATTTCCTATGTTGATATGTGAGTAAGACAAAAGCAGCTATTGCGAGTTTTAAGACGGAAAAATTATAGTCATATTAGTATATTTATGATTTTAAAATAGTCTATAGGGAGCTTTAGCTTGCTGATATGGTTGATTCTAATTTAACTTTGTTGGATCTACCATTTAGATTGTGAAAATAAGTTATTCGCACAAATAAAGTGCGTTGTTTTCCCTAATATCTTGCAAAAGTGGTCAAGTTAAGTATACTTGCGGCAACTTTTTAGCATTAAAGTTTTTACTTTAAAAACAATAGGACATACGAGTAGTCTCGTACCTTTGTTTAAAACATACAACTATGAAAAATAAATTAACTGAAGCGGGGCAAAAGTTTGCACGGCAACAAAATTTTTTCATTATTGGGGTTGTATCGCTTATCACGGTTATGATTTATTTTATTTGGGGATGGATGCCTGCTAAGTCAGCATTAATTGGCGGCATGATAGTTATTATCCCAAATATGTTATTTGCCTATAAAGCATTTAAATATGCTGGGGCACAAGCTTCTAGAAAAGTGGTCGATTCCTTTTTTAGCGGTGTGAAATTGAAAATGGCTTTAACGGCATTGTTTTTAGCACTCGCCTTCAAATTTTTAGTGTTATCAGTAATACCATTTTTTGTAATGTTCAGTTTAGTTTTAGCTTTACCTGCGCTAACGGCATGTTTATTTAAGAACTAACTGTAAATATTATATTAAGTACAAAAAATTCAAACTTTAAACTTTAATCATTAGGAACGTTAATATGTCTGCAGCTGCTGCTACTGAAGCAACACTTACCAGCCAAGAATATATTAAACATCATTTAACTAATTTAACTGTTGGTGAAGGCTTTTGGAGCTGGAATCTTGATACGTTAGGTTGGTCGGTGTTTTTAGGCTTGGTATTTCTTACTATTTTCCGCTCTGTTGCAAAATCAGCAACGACGGGTGTACCAGGTCAACTGCAATGTGCAGTTGAAATGGTAATTGGATTTGTTGATGATAGTGTTAAAGGCACTTTTCATGGCAAAAACGCGCTAATTGCACCTTTAGCCTTAACTATTTTTGTTTGGGTATTATTGATGAATGCTATGGATTGGGTACCAGTTGACCTATTACCATGGTTGATTAGCTTAGTTTCAGGTATTGAAATGTCACACATATACATGAAACCTGTTCCGACAACAGATATTAACTTGACCTTCGCATTGTCTGGTGGAGTATTCTTCCTCATTATTTACTACTCAATTAAAGTGAAAGGAGTTGGTGGTTTTATTAAAGAACTATCTACACAACCATTTGCTCATTGGTCATTATATCCAATTAATTTTGTTATTGAAGTGGTTACTTTATTAGCTCGCCCTCTAGCATTATCGTTACGTTTGTTTGGTAACTTATATGCAGGTGAACTGATATTCTTACTTATTGCGACACTTGGTTTATACCAATTGCCAGTTCACTTTATATGGGCAGCATTTCACTTGCTAGTTATCCCATTACAGGCGTTTGTCTTTATGATGCTAACTATTGTATATCTTAGTTTAGCGCACGAAGATCACTAACTTTTCGGGATTAAGTTAGAACGGCATAGCCGGACCCGAAGGGTTTAGGGCAGGAAGCCCGACATACTATTTTACTTTTTAAACTTTAACTTTAAACAATCGGAGATAAAAATGGAAAACATTGGCTTAATGTATATTGCTGCGGCACTACTTATCGGCTTTGGCGCTTTAGGTACTGCAATTGGTTTTGGCTTGTTAGGTGGTAAATTCTTAGAATCTGCTGCTCGTCAACCTGAACTTGCACCACAATTACAAGTTAAAATGTTCATTGTAGCGGGTCTTATCGATGCTATCGCGATGATCGGTGTAGCAATGGGCTTATACATCTTATTCGTTAAAATTGGCTAATTTAGCTATTTTATTTTTTTTACGAATAATTGATTAGGAGGTACACAAATGAATATTAATGCCACTATAATTGGCCAATTAATTGCGTTTGTCGTATTTGTAATTTTTTGTATGAAGTTTGTATGGCCACCGATTATGGCAGCCATCGAAGCTCGTCAAGCAATAATTGCTGATGGACTTGCAGCTTCAGACCGTGCAGCTAAAGACCTTGAGCTTGCTCAAGAGAAAGCTACAGCTCAACTTAAAGAAGCTAAAGTTCAGGCTGCGTCTATCGTTGATGCCGCTAAAAAACTTGAAGCAAAAATTGTTGAAGAAACTGCTGGTAAAGCACAAGTTGAGAAAGAACGTATCTTAGCTTCTGGTCATGCAGAAATAGAAACAGAACGTAATCGAGCAAGAGAAGAATTGCGCGCACAAGTCGCTATTCTTGCTGTTGTCGGTGCCGAGAAAATTCTTGAGCGTTCAATAGATGGCGCTGCACATAGCGACATTTTAGATAAACTCGTCGCTGAACTTTAAGAGGAAAGAGCTATGTCTGAATTGACAACTGTCGCTCGTCCTTACGCTAAAGCAGCGTTCGACTTTGCTGTTGAAGCTAAAGCAATTGATAGCTGGTTAGGCCAGTTAACTTTTGCTGCCGAAGTTGCACAAGATGTAACCATTCAAGGTTATATATCTGGTGGAGCTTCAGTAGAGCAAGCACAAACATTATTTTTGAATGTTTGTGGTGATCAAGTAGACAGTCAAGGCCAAAACTTTTTGAAAGTATTGGCAAAAAACGAACGTTTGTTGGTGCTACCACAAGTTCTTGAACAATTTGTAGCGTTAAAAGCTGAATTGGATCAAGAGATCGCTGTGGATGTAACCTCTGCGATAGAAGTAACTGCAGAGCAAAAAACAACATTAAGCGCCGCGCTTGAAAAGCGCTTGGCACGTAAAGTAAAGCTTAATTGTTTTGTTGATGCGAGTATCGTTTCTGGCTTAATTATACAAGCTGGTGACATGGTAATAGATGGTTCTATTAAAGGTAAACTGAACCGCTTAGCAACAACACTACAATCTTAGATAAGGGAACAGAGCATGCAACTGAATTCCACTGAAATCGCTGAACTGATCAAGAATAGAATTGAACAGTTTGACGTTGTCAGCGAAGCTCGTAACGAAGGTACTATCGTTTCTGTAACAGATGGTATTATTCGTATTAATGGCCTTGCCGATGTAATGCAAGGTGAAATGATCGAACTTCCTGGTAGCCGTTTTGCTATCGCGTTAAACCTAGACCGTGATTCGGTAGGTGCGGTAGTAATGGGCCCTTACGCTGATTTAGCGGAAGGCCAAAAAGTTAAAGGTACTGGTCGTATTTTAGAAGTACCAGTAGG
>JAWSUX010000314.1:3515-4360 GCA_033852215.1 Colwellia sp.
AACGATGGCTTCTCTCCTGTAGAAGTTGTTGCACCAGGTGTAATCGAACGTAAATCAGTAGACCAACCAGTTCAAACTGGTATTAAGTCTATCGATTCTATGATTCCAATTGGTCGTGGCCAACGTGAATTAATCATTGGTGACCGTCAAATCGGTAAATCAGCGATTGCAATTGACGCTATCATCAACCAAAAAAATACTGGTATTAAGTGTGTTTACGTTGCTATCGGTCAAAAAGCTTCTACTGTAGCGAACCTTGTTCGTAACTTAGAAGAACATGGCGCGTTATCAAATACAATCGTAGTTGTTGCATCGGCTTCTGAAGCTGCAGCATTACAATACTTAGCACCATATGCTGGTTGTTCTATGGGTGAATACTTCCGTGACCGCGGTGAAGATGCACTAATCGTATATGATGATTTGTCTAAGCAAGCAGTTGCTTACCGTCAAATTTCATTGCTTTTACGTCGTCCGCCAGGCCGTGAAGCATACCCAGGTGATGTTTTTTATCTTCATAGTCGTTTATTAGAACGTGCTGCTCGTGTTAACGAAGCATACGTTGAAAAATTCACGAACGGTGAAGTGAAGGGTAAAACAGGTTCTTTAACTGCCTTACCAATAATTGAAACGCAAGCGGGTGATGTATCTGCTTTCGTACCAACAAACGTAATCTCAATTACCGATGGTCAGATTTTCTTAGAATCTAACTTGTTTAACTCGGGCATTCGTCCTGCAGTTAACGCTGGTATTTCAGTATCTCGTGTTGGTGGAGCTGCGCAAACGAAGATCATCAAGAAACTTGGTGGCGGTATTCGTTTAGCTTTAGCCCAATATGCTGAATTAGC
>JAWSUX010000315.1:0-1963 GCA_033852215.1 Colwellia sp.
GCCCCCTGCATGAATATGGACGTGATGGAAAAACACTTAGCATTAATATCCAAGAGAATTCCCGAAGGCCGACATGGCGTTATAGTCGTTGATGGTGCGGCTTGGCATCAAGCACATTTAGCAGATAAGTTTGATAACTTATCTATTATAAAGTTACCACCCTATTCACCAGAGCTAAACCCAATTGAGCAAGTATGGCAATGGCTAAGGCAAAACGAACTAGCCAATAGATGTTTCAGTGGCTATGACGATATTGTAGATGCCTGCTCTCTAGCATGGAATAGCTTTATATCTGATGTGTCGAGAGTAATGGAATTGTGTGATCGAGACTGGATAAAAGTGGGAACTTAATTAATGCAATTGGTATAACTACTTTATTCCCTATGTTGATATGTAAGTAGGACAAAAGCAGCTATTGCGAGTTTTAAGACGAAAAAATTATAGTCATATTAATATAGATATGAATTTTTAATAGTCTATAGGGAGTTCTAGCTTGCTGATATGGTTGATTCTAATTTAGCTTTGCTGGATCTACCATTTAGATTATGAATATAAGTTATTCGCACAAATAAAGTGCGTTGTTTTCCCTAATATCTTGCAAAAGTGGTCAAGTTAAGTATACTTGCGGCAACTTTTTAGCATTAAAGTTTTTACTTTAAAAACAACAGGACATACGACTAGTCTCGTACCTTTGTTTAAAAATATACAACTATGAAAAATAAATTAACTGAAGCAGGGCAAAAGTTTGCACGGCAACAAATTTTTTTCATTATTGGTGTTGTATCATTTATTACGGTTATAACTTATTTTATTTTGGGATGGATGCCTGCTAAGTCAGCACTAATTGGCGGTATGGTAGTTATTATCCCAAATATGTTATTTGCCTATAAAGCATTTAAATATGCAGGGGCACAAGCTTCTAGAAAAGTGGTTGATTCCTTTTTTAGTGGTGTGAAATTGAAAATGGCTTTAACGGCATTATTTTTAGCACTTGTCTTCAAATTTTTAGTGTTATCAGTAATACCCTTTTTTGTAATGTTCAGTTTAGTTTTAGTTTTACCTGCGCTAACGGCATGTTTATTTAAAAACTAACTTTGAATATTATACTAAGAACAGAAATTCAAACTTTAAACTTTAATCATTAGGAACGTTAATATGTCTGCAGCTGCTGCTACTACTGAAGCAACACTTACCAGCCAAGAATATATTAAACATCATTTAACTAATTTAACTGTTGGTGAAGGCTTCTGGAGCTGGAATCTTGATACGTTAGGTTGGTCGGTGTTTTTAGGCTTGGTATTTCTTACTATTTTCCGCTCTGTTGCAAAGTCAGCAACGACGGGTGTACCGGGTAAACTGCAATGTGCAGTTGAAATGCTAATTGGATTTGTAGATGATAGTGTTAAAAGCACTTTTCATGGCAAAAACGAGCTAATTGCACCTCTAGCCTTGACTATTTTTGTTTGGGTATTGTTAATGAATGCTATGGATTGGGTGCCGGTTGACTTATTACCATGGGTAATTAGTTTAGTTTCAGGCATTGAAATGTCACATATATACATGAAACCAGTTCCTACAACAGATATTAACTTGACCTTCGCATTGTCTGGTGGAGTCTTCTTCCTTATTATTTACTACTCAATAAAAGTGAAAGGTGTTGGTGGTTTTATTAAAGAACTATCTACTCAGCCATTTGCACATTGGTCATTATATCCAATTAATTTTATTATTGAAGTCGTTACTTTATTAGCTCGTCCTTTAGCATTATCGTTACGTTTGTTTGGTAATTTATATGCAGGTGAGTTGATATTTTTACTTATTGCGACACTTGGTTTATACCAACTGCCAGTACATTTTATATGGGCAGCTTTTCACTTGCTGGTTATCCCATTACAGGCGTTTGTCTTTATGATGCTAACTATTGTATATCTTAGTTTAGCTCACGAAGATCACTAACTTTTCG
>JAWSUX010000316.1:0-1283 GCA_033852215.1 Colwellia sp.
TTACTATGAAATTGCACCACTTGTTCGCGCTTTTTACCCAATAAAATACAGCCGTCATCCATGAATAAAAAGTTTTTCCAATAACGTTTAAATACCATCCAAGTTGTTTCTATAATATTGTCACGAGCGCTACAATAATAAACGACCGTATTATTGTCCCAAGTTAAATGGCTACTAATTAACGCGGGTAACGCTTCATCATTACTATCCCATATACCTTCCCATTTCCCTTGTTCTAACCAGTTACTTTTATCAAATGGCCAGTCACCTTTTTTAAAAAAATCAGGGTGGTCGACTTGTCGGCTGATAAAGGTATCCCACAAAACATTAGCGCGCTCAACTGCCATCGGTTTTATTTTTGTTAAATCAGTATCTTTTATAGGTAAACTTTTATGCTTAAAAATCCAAGCATTTTTTAACTGTTCAAGGGGGAAGTAATTCATTAAATGCGCTCTATAGAAAAAACGCAGTAATTATACCTAGCAAAGACTAAATAAAATAGCGGCGTTTTTTGGCTTTTATTTTTATCTGTTTATTTATTCGTTATCGTTGGCTTTACTTGTTTAGCCAGTCGGTACGCATCTACCATGGCAAATAGCCAAATAAAGAGTAATGCATAACCAGTAAAACTTGTTTGTTGACCACTATTCGCATTTTGTTCGACAAGTGCTTGGCTAATAGCGTTAATATCAAGCGGAATATCACCACTGACAATCTTTTGTGATATTTTTTCAGCCTGTTCAACCAAAGCACTAATAACAATGCTTAGAAGAAAAGCAAAAGCTCCAATAAAGCCACACGCAGGTGAATACTTTTTTAAATAAATATGTCCCGCACCCGGGAATACTAAGACAGATAATAATATTGCTTTGGTTGTTTTTTTCATAATAACCTATAAGGAATGTTCAGTTTATGATGGTTATCATACATGAATATTTTAATGAGGAAGATCATTAGGTAGATAATAATTAGCTTTAGTTGGTGGGTGTGAGTACTTCAATGTTACTTTTTTGTTTGCATCATTATTTTATTAAGAGCTTTTATTTTAATAGGTAGGGCAAACGGGTTTAAATTCATCATTTAGTCGATAATACCAGCAATCAAAAAAGCTCCATTGACCGAACATTTTGATCGTGGCATATAATAGCCTTTGCTTAAATTATTATGACAGAGACTACTATCAGTAAAGCTTTTGGTGAATTAACTGACCCTAGAATAAATCGTCGTTTACGGCACCCTTTAGTGAATATATTGACGATATTTATCTGTGCAATTATCTGTGG
>JAWSUX010000317.1:0-8244 GCA_033852215.1 Colwellia sp.
ATAGCTTCGTTAAAAAACAATCGAATTTTTAATAGGCAAGTGTCAAAAATTATACAAGGTGTATTGGAATTAAAAAGATTAACGGGTGAGTATCAGAAAAACCCTTTAAATAAAACACTGCAGCAGTGGAAAAATAAGCACTCATTTCTAGCTTATATATTGCTAATTTCTGTAAGTGATACCGACGAACAAGATGCTCTAAACCATATTAAAAGTAACTTATCCTACAGTAGTGATCAGTTTTTCAAGGTTTTGGCCGCAGAGAAACAAGCTAACCACAACACTCAAATAAAGATAGACTCGATGAGGTCACAGCTCAATATAATTGTTGATGAAATGCTGTCTGATGCAAAAGTTTTAGCTCATAAAACGCAAGATAACTTAATACAAAAAGAAGAAAAGTCAGCGCAGTTATTAGCTATATCAATATCATTAATAAGCGCGATGATTCTACTTATAATTTATTGGGTAAAAAAATCATTATTGACGCCAATTTATCGGTTAAGAAATCATGCTGCTTTTCTTATTCAGGGCAACTATAAAACCAGAGCATCAATTTTTGTACAGGATGAAATAGTTGAATTGACCCAAATACTTGATGAACTTGCACTGGCGGTATCTCAGAAAATTGCCGAAGCGTCTTATGACTGGGTCTGGCAACTAGATGAAAACTTGAACATAGCTTATTTATCTGAAGGATATGAACAAAAAACAGGTCATAGGATAATTGATACTATTGGTTTGAACTTCCTTGACTTAATTAGTACGTCAAGTGAAAGCGCTAAATGGACTAAAGCTTTATCTAAAATAAAAGCGCAACAACCTATTAAGAACTTAGAAGCTTCCATTGACACTAAAAACAATCAAATTGCTTACGTCAATTATTTTGGTAATCCAATTTATGATTCTGATGGTTTATTTAGAGGGTATAGAGGTAGTGCTACAGATATTTCCAAACGTAAACTTGCCGAAATTAAGCTAAGTCAATCCCTCAAGACTATAGAAGAACAAAGATTCATCTTAGATCATCACTCTATCGTTAGTATTACAGATAAAGCAGGTTTAATGATCTATGCAAATGACAAATTTTCAAGTATTTCAGGTTATTCAAATGAAGAATTAATAGGACAAAACCATCGGTTAATAAGCTCTGGTCATCACCCCGTTGAATTTTTTACTGACATTTGGCAGACTCTTTCCAGCGGTAATATTTGGCAAGGAGAAATTTGCAACAAAGCAAAAAATGGCGAGTTATATTGGGTTCTTTCAACCTTAGCACCACTTTTTGATAACAGTGGGAAAATAGATCGATACATCTCCATGAGGATGGACATCACAAGTATTAAACGCACAGAAAAATTACTTAGGCGCTCTCAAAAAATGGAAGCCATCGGTGAACTAACAGGAGGGATTGCACATGACTTCAATAATTTACTCGGTATCATTATTGGTAATATTGATCTAATAAAGCTAAAAATTGAGGACGATAGTAAGTTGCAAAAGCACCTTAACAATGCAAATAAGGCAGCTTATCGTGGTACTGAAATAACACGTCGACTGTTAAATTTTTCGATACAATCGGAAGAGCCACATACCCCTGTGAATATTAGCAAAATAATTAACGACAATGAAGATTCTATTCGTAAATCAATTACAGCTAGCATAAATCTTGATATACATTTTACCGATAATATATGGCTAGTTGACATAAACCTGAGTGATTTTCAAGAGGCTCTTGTTAACCTGTCGCTCAATGCACGTGATGCTATGCCATCAGGAGGAACATTAATTTTTGAAGTAAACAATGCAGTCTTTGATCATAATATGCTCAGCTACCATAATGATCTCAAGGCTGGCGACTATGTAGAAATAATGATTAGTGATTCAGGAAAAGGGATGAATAAAGAAACTATTAATAAAATTTTTGATCCCTTTTTTACTAGTAAAGATAAGAGTAAAGGAACTGGTCTGGGCTTAGCAACGGTGTTCGGTTTTGTCAAAAGAAATAAAGGCAGCATCACGGTTTGCTCCAAAGAAGGACTAGGCACAACATTCAAAATATATTTGCCACGGTCGAAGAGTATGACCGATCAATTAATTAAGCCAACTGAACGTAACAAACCTCTGCCACAAGGTCATGAAACGGTTCTTATTGTGGATGACGAGAAAGAACTAGTAACAATTGCAAAGAGCGTTCTTGAGGGGCTTGGCTATACAACCATTTGTGCCTTTAGTGGAGATGAGGCTAAGGAAATATTAAAAAATAACGATACCATTGATATCGTATTTTCAGATGTTGTCATGCCTGGAACAATGAATGGTTTCGATTTAGCTAATGCCATAACTACCACTAAACCAAAATTAAAAATATTACTGACTTCGGGGTTTACCGGCAAAATAAAACAAAAATACTCTTCAGAAATATGGACAAAAAATCTTTTGAGTAAACCTTATCGGAATCTCGAACTTGCTGAGGCGATCAGAAAAACATTGGATGAAAAAATTTTATTATGAAAAAGCTAAAACTTAAACTACTTGTTATTGATGATGAAGCTGACTTCGCTGAATTTGTTGCTGATGTTGCTGAGAGTATGGATTTTGAGGTAATGAAAACAGATAATCCTACGGAGTTTGCTGCACTTTATAACTCAGAACTGAATATCATTGTACTCGACCTCTTTATGCCAGACATGGACGGTATTGAATTACTTCGATTCTTAAACGAGCGTAAGAGTAATGCCTCGATAATATTTATGAGTGGTAAAGATAAAGGTGTGCTGCATTCTGCACAGGAAATAGCAGAAGAACAGGGAATGAATGTATTAGGTGTGCTTTCAAAACCCTTTTTAGTAAAACAATTAAAAGATGTATTAAGCAAGTATGTTGATTATACACCTACCCGAACAATAGGCTATTCTCAAGCACCATTAGTAAGTGATATTAGAGCGGCAATCGATAATAAAGAATTATATATGATGTATCAGCCACAAATAAAAATAGCTAACCGTGAAGTTGTTGGGGTTGAGGCTCTTATCCGTTGGGATCATCCATCAAGGGGCTTTATCTCCCCTGCTGTTTTTATACCTATTGCAGAAGAAAATAACCTAATGAAAGAAATTACTTCATTCGTGACTGAAACAGCTATTAAGCAACAAGCCGATTGGTCAACGTCGGGGATGAATTTACGAATGTCTATTAATATGTCACCAAAAAATTTGGATGATCTGTTTCTGCCTGAAAAATTATCATCCTTTGCAGAAAAAGTGGGTGCCAATATAAATAACATCATGATAGAAGTAACAGAAACGGCTCTCATGTCAGATGTTGTTCGCTATATGGATATTCTCACACGCCTAAAAATGAAAGGGTTCAACCTCTCAATTGATGATTTTGGAACGGGTTATTCATCATTGCAACAACTGGTTAGAGTGCCATTTAATGAACTTAAAATTGATCAAGCATTTATTAAAAACCTTGATACGGATGACGAATGTAGAACAATTACAGAAATATCAATTTTACTTGCACATGAGCTTGGCATGAAAGTAGTTGCTGAAGGCATTGAAAGCAAAGCGGTGTGGGAAATATTGCAAACACTTGGTTGTAATGAAGGTCAGGGATACTGGATGGGTAAACCAATGTTCTCAGATGAAATACTAGCATGGGTAGATCATTGGCAATCAACCTAATATTAATATCGGAATAGCGAAAGCACTGGTTGCTAAGGGCTTTAATAGTTTATTAAAATCACTGCTCCGCTTTTAGTTCCAGTCAAAAGTTAACTACCTACGTCCATGCAAAATTTTCACACAACGTCCAAAAAAGTCCCCTCAATCACATTTGCTTGCCCAGCGCCTTTAATCTAGAATATCGACATTATTATTTTCCCAAACCATATAAGGCTTCATATGGCATTGCCAGACAAGTTCATTTTTAGTTGTAACCGCGTTTCAAAAGTAGTGCCCCCTAAACGCACTATTTTAAAAGATATTTCCCTTTCGTTTTTCCCTGGCGTCAAAATTGGTGTTTTAGGTTTAAATGGCTCAGGTAAGTCAACCTTGCTTCGCATTATGGCTGGCGTTGATACTGAATTTGAAGGTGAAGCCAAAGCTTTAGCAGGTACTAATATCGGCTATTTACCACAAGAGCCTGTACTTGATGAAAGTAAAACAGTCCGTGAAATCGTTGAAGAAGGTGTTGCGGTCGTTAAAAATGCCTTAAAACGACTTGATGAAGTATATAACGAGTATGCCGAAGAAAATGCAGACTTTGATGCGCTGGCGAAAGAGCAAGGTCAATTAGAAGACATTATTAATACTAACGATGGTCACAATATTGATAATGTACTTGAGCGTGCAGCCGACGCATTGCGTTTACCGCCATGGGATCAAGAAATAAAAGTACTCAGTGGTGGTGAACGTCGCCGTGTTGCACTTTGTCGTTTGTTATTGCAAAAACCTGACATGTTGTTACTCGATGAGCCAACAAACCATTTAGATGCAGAATCAGTAGCTTGGTTAGAGCGTTTCTTACATGACTACCCTGGTACTGTTGTCGCTATTACCCATGATAGATATTTCCTAGATAATGTTGCTGGTTGGATTTTAGAACTAGATAGAGGTTATGGCATTCCTTGGGAAGGTAATTATTCTTCATGGCTTGAACAGAAAGATGCCCGTTTACAGCAAGAAAATAAAAGCGAAAATGCTTTACAAAAAACCATCAAACAAGAGCTTGAATGGGTACGGTCAAATCCAAAAGCAAGACAATCTAAAAGTAAAGCTCGTATGGCTCGCTTTGAAGAACTTAGCAGTCAAGAACATCAAAGACGCAATGAAACTAATGAACTATACATACCGCCTGGGCCTCGTTTAGGTGACAAAGTTTTAGATGTTAACAATATAACCAAGTCTTTTGGCGATAGAATGTTAATTGATGATTTAAGTTTTAGCATGCCTAAAGGCGCTATTGTTGGCATTATCGGTCCAAACGGTGCTGGTAAGTCGACCTTATTCAAATTAATATCTGACGCAGAGCAACAAGATTCTGGTTCAATTGAATTAGGTGAAACAGTAAAACTGGCCAGTGTTGATCAATTTCGTGATGATATGAATGACAGCAATACTGTTTACCAAGAAATTTCTCAAGGCCTTGATATATTGCAAATAGGTACTTATGAAATTCCTAGTCGTGCTTATGTGAGTCGCTTTAACTTTAAAGGTAATGATCAGCAAAAAATTATTGGTGAACTTTCAGGTGGAGAACGCAACCGAGTTCATTTAGCAAAACTAGTACAAACGGGCGGTAACTTATTACTACTTGATGAGCCAACCAATGATTTAGACGTTGAAACATTGCGTGCCCTAGAAGAAGCGTTATTAGAATTTCCAGGTTGTGCCATGGTGATTTCTCATGATCGCTGGTTTCTTGATAGAATTGCTACGCATATTTTAGATTACCGTGATGAAGGAAAAATTAATTTCTTTGAAGGTAACTTCACTGACTATGAAGCATGGTTGAAAAAAACCTTAGGCGCAGCAGCAGTAGAACCTCATAGAATTAAGTATAAAAAAATAGGTTAACGACATTGTTTGAAGTAGCTTATTTTTCGGTAATTACTTTTAGCGAACCACTGTGAACTTTACCGGCCTAAATTCGGATGAAAAATACCGCTAAAATAATGATTTTAGCGGTATTTTTCATAAAAGTAATTTTTTACTTTTATGGAAAAGAAGACTATGCTACAGGTACATAACAATTAAGAGTGTGTTAGTTTCAATGGAAAATAGACGGCAATTTACTCGAATTTTATTTTCAATCAAAGCAGAGCTTATGGTTGATGAAACCTTTTATGAAGTATCTATTCATGATATCTCTCTTAATGGTGCGCTAATTACCGCAGTAAAAAGTGATAGTTCGATCAAAGGTAAGCTAGGTACGTTAAGTTTTTTCCTTTCTGATGGTGAATCAGACGTAACCATGCATGTCACTGTGGTTCATGAAAATGACGATGAAACTGGCCTACAGTGTAATTCTATTGATATAGAGAGTGTTACGCATTTACGTCGTTTAATTGAACTCAACTTAGGCGACAGCGCGCAGCTTAATAAAGAATTAAGCCAGCTATCTCGACTAAATTAATTTTTGTAATAATCAATAGACTAACTAAGTGCTCTTTTAAAATGGTCTAGATATCCAATAACATTGTGCTTTCAATTCCAATAATACACTATTGGGATTTAAACCCCTTGCTCTTGAATACTTACCCTCATTAAAAATTCACCTGCTGATTAATCTAACGAGTATAACTTCTCCTATTCATAGCATTTTTAAGGAAACATGATGAATCATCTTATTATCTCCTGCATTGGCCCAGATCAAACGGGTATTGTAGATACACTATCTAAAATTATTAAAAAACATAATGGCAACTGGCAAGTCAGTAGCTTACATCATTTATCCGGTTTTTTTGCTGGTGTTATTGAAGTTGCGGTCAGCAGTGAAAATACCGCGCCATTAACCAGCGAATTAAAGGCCATTAATGGTCTACGCTGTCAAATTGAACTGGCAGGACCTAACTTACCTAACCAGTCGAGTAATCTTGTTTTAGAACTTACTGCAAACGATCGCGCAGGTATTGTGCAAGAAATATCTTCGGTTATCCATCATCAAGGCGGTAACTTAATTAAACTGGTGAGCTCCCAAGATAGCGCTGCTCATACAGGACAAGTAATGTTTAAAGCCAAAGTGCAAATTGCCATGAATGAACAAGGTGTAGATGGTTTAATTGAAGCGCTAGAGCAAATTGCTGATGACTTGATGGTTGATATTACTCGATAATTTAAAATATTTACACTTTAGAAACGAAAACGCCAAACTTGATGTTTGGCGTTTTTATTTGTTTTTAACAGACATGAACAGAGTACGCTCGAAAAATTCTATTTAATTTTTTTTCAGCTCATTCGCTTTTAATAACATCGTTTTGCTTTCTGCTAAAAAATCACCCGCATAATCGCCAAACCAGTCAGCAACCTCAGCAAACATAGCAACAAAAGAGTCTTTGTCATCAAGGCTAACATCTTCAAGTAACTGTAAAAAACGATAAGCAAATCGCTTCATCATCGCGATATTATCTTTATTGGCAAAAATAATATCAGCATAGAGCGTAGGGTTTTGAGCAAATAAACGACCTACCATAATCAACTCTAAGCGATAAATGGGTGAGCTCATGGCAACTAATTTTTCTATATCAGCGCCTTCAGACATTAAATGATAACCGTAAGCAATAGTGGAAAAGTGTCGCATGACTTGTACCATTGACATAGCTTCGTCATGTTCGTGAGCTTGTACTGGGTAAATCTTAGCGCCCCACACCTCAAACTGTTGTAACAACCATTGATATTGCTCAGGAAATCGCCCTTCGCAACTAATAATGGTTTGTTTGATAAGACCTATAACATCAGGGCCAAACATCGGATGTAAGCCAACAACAGGACCTGCGTGTGCTTTTTTCATTTCATGTAATGGCGACTCTTTAATACTGGTTAAATCAGCCAAAATACAGTCTTTCGGCAAGTTATTAAGGCGATGAATAACCATAGAGGTTAAACGAATAGGCACAGCAACAATAACAACACTTGCATCAGCTAAAATTGCTTCACTATTAGGCCAATCTTCTTGTTCAATAATTGCCACTTGGTAATCAGAGCGTTGAAAAAGATCAACAAACACTGAGCCTAGCTGTCCTTTACCACCAACGACAACCACTTTGTTACAATCGCTATTAACACAGCGATAACCGCTCGCGTCTTGACTAACATAAGAATCACGCATTAACCGACGCAGTACATCTTCAATTAAATCAGGGGAAAGCCCTTCATCACTCGCTTGTTGACGGCGTTTAGCAAATAAACTTGCCTCGCGTTTGGGATCATAAATAGCTTTACCAACACTGCTTTTTAATTGACCAACTTTACTGGTAACCGCAAGTCGTCTTTGCAATAACTTGACTAAATCACTGTCAATTTCATCAATTTCGTCACGCAAAAATGTTAACTTTTTATCAAAGTCGGGATCTATATTTGTCATATTATATTTATTCCATGCAGGCAAAGTATGAATAAACTCACACTAATAACATCTATTATTTACACGTTTAAGCAATACGCGAGGCTAAACAGCCTGATAGCTGTAAATCGGCATCGGCCAATAGTTGTGCTGTGTCAGCAAAGTTAATGCAAGCAT
>JAWSUX010000318.1:0-17436 GCA_033852215.1 Colwellia sp.
GTTACTTCTAACCACATAACCCAGTTAAAATTAGAAATATTTTAGCAATTATTGATTGAAGATAATTGTTATTCAATCAATGTCTCTGCATTCTTTAATAAGTTATATTTATCTAACCTCCTTATTAATAAAAATTATAGTTCATGAGTTGCTCAATAATTCGTAGCAATAAATTTGAGCAGTTACGCTCCTAGCAAGTTACCACATACGTGACATTTTTTAGCTAGCATGGTGGATTGCGTTATTACTGTGTTAGAATAGCAATAATTAAGTTTTTCTCATCTAGAATATAAGAACATTCCCAATGAAATCATCTGTTTATCAGAAGCTTGAAATACTCGTTGAGCGCTTCGAAGAAGTACAAGCATTATTATCTGACCCTGAAACCATTAGCGACCAAGAAAAGTTTCGTGCTTTATCCAAAGAGTTTAAACAACTTGATGCAGTGACTTCAGTTTTTAATAATTATAAAAGTGCTGAAGATGATTTTGCCACCGCGGAAATGATGCTTAAAGATGACGATCCTGATATGCGAGAAATGGCACAGGAAGAATATAAAGATGCAAAAAAAGCCGTTGCAGATATTTCCGATGAACTGCAAGTTTTGTTACTACCACGTGACCCTAACGATGATAACAACTGTTTTATGGAAATTCGTGCCGGTGCGGGCGGGGACGAAGCTGCAATTTTTGCGGGTGATTTATTTAGAATGTACAGCCGTTATTCAGAAAAAAAAGGTTGGAAAATTGAAGTGATGAACTCCAACGAAAGCGAGCAGGGCGGTTATAAAGAACTGATCATGAAAATTAATGGTGAGGGCGTCTACGGGCATATGAAATTTGAATCTGGCGGTCATCGAGTACAACGTGTGCCAGAAACCGAATCTCAAGGACGAGTACATACTTCTGCTTGCACAGTGGTTGTTATGCCTGAAATTCCAGAGTCAGATGCTATTGAAATTAATAAGGCGGACTTAAAAGTTGATACTTTCCGTGCCTCGGGTGCTGGTGGTCAGCATGTTAACAAAACAGATTCAGCTATTCGTATTACTCACATACCAACGGGTGTTGTTGTTGAATGTCAAGAGCAACGATCACAGCATAAAAACCGGGCTCAAGCGATGTCTGTACTTCAAGCGCGCCTTCAGCAGGCTGAAGATGAAAAACGTCGTAGTGAGGAAGAATCATCACGTCGTAATCTCGTTGCTAGTGGTGATAGGTCTGAACGTATTCGTACCTATAATTTTCCTCAAGGTCGCATGAGTGATCATCGCATTAACCTGACTTTATATCGTTTAAACGAAATTATGGAAGGAAGTTTGCAATTGGTAATGGAACCAATAATGCAAGAAAATCAAGCCGATTTATTAGCTGAATTAGCTGAACAAAATTAATCGTAGTGTTATCAGCGATATCAATGGAAAATACCACCATAGCTGGTTGGGTAGCACATGGTCAGGCGCAATTAGCTTCCTGCTCTGATAGTGCTAAGCTAGATGCACAAATCCTCTTAGGTTTTGTGATTGATAAAGAGCGGAGTTATTTACTTACTTGGCCTGAAAAAGAGCTAACGAAGCAAGCTGCACAGCAGTACCTCGCTTTATTGCAAAGGCGTATAACAGGGGAGCCGATAGCTTATATAATCGGAGTGCAAGAGTTCTGGTCTTTGCCTTTTAGGGTTTCACCAGCAACACTTATCCCACGCCCAGATACGGAAATTTTGGTTGAACAGGTACTTGAACACTTTGGTGAGCTGGCTAGCTTACATTGTTTAGATCTAGGCACTGGCACTGGTGCCATTGCACTAGCACTTGCATCAGAACAACCCAGCTGGAAAATTGACGCTGTCGATTTTAATACCGATGCGGTCGAACTAGCAAAACAAAATGCACAAGACTTACAACTACAGCAAGTAAACATTTTCCATAGTAATTGGTTTAGTGCTGTGAATGAGCGTAAGTTTAATGTCATTGTTTCTAATCCTCCTTATATCGATGCATTAGATGAAAACCTACAGCAAGGAGATGTACGTTTTGAACCTGATTCTGCTTTGGTCGCAGGTGAACAAGGGCTAGGTGATATTAGGTATATAGCACAACAATCGTTAGAGTTTCTTGAAAATCAAGGTGCTATTTTTTTTGAACATGGTTATGATCAAAGTGAAGCAGTTCGTGAAATATTAATAAATTTAGGTTATCAACAAGTGAAAACAGTAAAAGACTTAAATAATCATGACAGAGTCACTTGGGCTGTACTTGGCCAAACTAAAGAATAAACGACTTGGTTGTATTGTGATTATATTTATACGCTTAGTAACAAAAACTCGCTAGAATACTTTCAGAGAAAATTCATCTAGTAAAATTAACTTAATCTACAAAGGATAGCTCATTGAAACACTTACATATCATGCTGGCTGTGATCAGCATTGGTTTATTCACCCTACGTTTTATTTTACTATTGCTCGAATCTAAAAAGTTAAATAGCAAATGGTTAAAAATAAGTCCTCATATAATCGATACCTTACTACTAACCATAGGTATTGTTATGGCGGTAAAGCTTCATATCAATCCGTTAGAACAGCTTTGGTTAGCTGAAAAGTTAATGGCGATAGCCGCTTACATTTTTACCGGTTATTACACGTTAAAATTAGCACGTAATAGAACGATGCAAATCATTGGTTATTTAGGAGCTATGGGTTGGGTTATGTTAGTCATTAGACTAGCAATGACCAGAGAAGTTATGTTTTTTTCTTAATACCTATCTACTTTTTTTTTATTAGTGTTATTGATTTAGTCGATAGAAAACCTAACGTTAAGCATAAATAAGTTACCTCATTAAATGAAGTGTTCTATGAATGAATTGTTGTTATCAGAAATAAAGTCAGCAGATCAAGATTTACTGCAGCTGTTAGTGTTAATTGAAGAAGAGTTAATAGGGAAAGAGTCTATAAAGAACGACTTAGCCAAGTCCTTTGAAGCATTAGAAATAATTATTGAACAATGCCAAGCGGTGATTAATGAAATTGAAGCGCCTTTAGAACAGGCTGAAAGCTTGTTACATGAATTGTACTTTTCTCATTTATTTATTGATTTTTATCAAACAGCTTGGCCTGTGGAGTCTTATAGTATTTCAGGGCTGAATCATCGCTTAATGTCACCTATCGTGAAAGCTGCTTTAGTAAAAGAAATTGTGACTTCTTGTGGTTTTGAGGCTGACTTGGTTTTTGTACCTAATAAAATCATGGTACGACTTTGTTGCGATGACGAGTATGCAATAGTTTTTGATGCGGTAACGGGGGAGTCACTTAATTGGCATGAATTAGATATACGTTTAGATGAACTTGATGGCGACCCATCACAACATGAATTATTAACAGTTGATAACCAAGCATTATTGGTTGAGCATTTAACGTCATTAAAAAATAGTTTAGTACGAGAGCAGTCTTTTGCTAAAGCGTTAAAGTGTATTGATATTATTTTATCCTTAACACCTGATGATCCATTGCAACGTCGAGATCGAGGTTTTTTATTACATCAACTCGATTGCTTTAACGTTGCTGTGGACGATTACCGCTATTTTGTTGAGCAATGCCCTAAAGATCCTGCAGCCAAAATATTAAAATTACAGCTAGATAAAATTAATCTAGTTGATAACGTGCTTCACTAAGTCAGTCTTCAAATAAGTATTTATCATAAAGAAAACATCAATTAAAAATAAAGGTAAATAATGCAAGAACGTATTGTGCCGTATACGCCATTAATTACTAATGATTCGGTAGTATTAGGGTTATTAGCGCTTATTTTAGGTTTTGTTTTCTATACTTCCAATAGCTCACACCCTGTTTGGAAAAACCTCTACAAGTACGTACCTGCGTTATTGATATGTTATTTGTTACCCTCATTACTTAATACTTTTGGCATTGTCAGTGCTGAAGTGAGTCAGGTTGATGAGGTAGCCAAGTACTACTTATTACCTGCTTGCTTGGTTTTACTTACGTTAAGTATTGACATGAAAGCTATCGCAGGTCTTGGCAATAAAGCGATTATTATGTTTGTAACCGGTACCGTTGGAGTTGTTATTGGCGGCCCTATTGCGTTATTAACCTTTTCTGTTATTTGGCCTGAATTAATAGGTGTTACAGGTCCAGATGCTGTTTGGCGCGGTATGGCAGCACTTGCCGGTAGCTGGATTGGCGGTGGTGCGAATATGCTTGCCATGAAAGAAATATTTGACGCAGATGGCAAAATATTTACAATTATGGTTACGGTTGATATTGTCGTGGCTAATCTTTGGATGGCGGTATTACTTTATATTGCAGCAAACCACAAAACGATAGACGAAAAAAGTGGTGCTGATACCTCTGGTATTGATAAGTTAATTGCTAACGTGAATGACTTTGAACGAAAAAATAAACGTATACCTGAGCTAAAAGATATTATGCTGATTTTAGCTATTGGTTTTGGCGCTGCAGGTTTGGCTCATTTTCTTGCTGATTTATTGGTACCATTTTTTCAGAATACTTACCCTGAATTGAAAAAATTTAGTTTACACAGTAAATTATTTTGGATTATCGTGTTAGTAACCACGCTAGGTTTGAGTTTGTCTTTTACAAAAGTAAGAACGTTAGAGGCGGTTGGCGCCTCAAAAATTGGTAGTAGTTTCTTGTATGTTTTAGTTGCGACTATCGGTTTGCATATGGATGTCACTCAAATAATTGAAGCGCCGAAGTATGTTCTTATCGGACTTGTTTGGATGGCAGTACATGTTGTTCTATTATTTGCTGTGGGAAAAATGATCAAAGCACCTAGCTTTTATGTAGCTGTGGGTAGCCAAGCTAATATTGGTGGTGCTGCTTCAGCGCCAGTTATCGCTTCAGCATTTCATCCATCACTTGCACCTGTCGGGGTATTGCTGGCTGTATTAGGTTATGCTCTAGGTACCTATATGGCATGGATTTGTGGTCAATTACTTCGTATTATTGGTAGTTAGTTTGATGTGAAATATCACCTTGTTGTTGTATTACTTCAAGCTACTTTTAACAAATATTTGCAATAGAATTAAGGTAAATTTTTAGGGAAAACTATGACAATAACATTAGTTTCAGTTCAAAATATTAACGTCAGCAATGATAAACCCTTTGTTTTATTTGGTGGCATGAATGTTTTAGAGTCACGTGATTTAGCGATGAAAATTGCTGAGCATTATGTTGAAACAACTCAAAAACTGAATATACCTTACGTATTCAAAGCCTCTTTCGATAAAGCTAATCGATCGTCTGTACATTCATACCGAGGCCCAGGTCTAGACGAAGGTTTAAAAATATTTGAAGAAATAAAAAACACCTTTAATGTGCCTATTATTACCGACGTGCATGAGCCGCATCAGGCACAGCCAGTAAGTGAAGTAGTTGATATTATTCAGTTGCCAGCTTTCTTAGCCAGACAAACTGATCTAGTGGTTGCAATGGCAAAAACAGGCGCTGTAATTAATGTAAAAAAACCACAGTTTTTAGCCGCACATGAAATGAAACATATCATCAAAAAGTTTGGCGAAGCAGGCAATGAAAATATCATTTTATGTGAGCGGGGCAGCTGCTTTGGTTATAATAATCTTGTGGTTGACATGTTGGCTATGGATGAAATGAAAAGTTATGCACCTGTGATGTTTGATGCCACACATGCTTTGCAAAAGCCCGGTGGACGTACTGATAGTGCTGATGGACGTCGTGCTCAAGCTGCACAGCTAGCGCGTAGCGGTATGGCGATAGGTATTGCAGGTTTGTTCATTGAAGCACACCCTGATCCACTACAAGCTAAATGTGATGGCCCATGTGCTTTACCGTTAGACAAACTTGAACCGTATTTAGCACAAATGAAAGCGATTGATGATCTAGTCAAAGGTTTTACACCGTTAATTACGGAATGATATTTTTAATGCTTGTAGATAAAGTAAAAAGTATTTAGGTAGAATATAAGTTTTTAGGCAATGATTATTGGATGCGGTTGCTGACAATAACTGATAACGGATGGACAAATAAGTTGATGAGTAAATCCGATGAATGATGCCACAAGCACTGTAAACCCCAAAGCATCCCGCTTAATTAACACCGTTGATAATGCCAAGGCGCAAGTTATATTTGCTCATGGTGCAGGAGCTGATATGCATCATGACTTTATGGAAAAAATTACCCGCGGCTTAAATAATGCGGGTATTAATGTCTTACGTTTTAATTTCCCCTTTATGGATAAGCGCATTGAATTAGGTAAACGTTATCCGCCTGATAGAATGCCAAAACTACTTAGTTGTTATCAATCGGTTATTGATGACTACCTTGATGGTCAGTCAGGAGAAGTAAGCAGTAATAAAACATTACCTTTATTTGTTGGTGGTAAATCTATGGGATCTCGCGTAGCAGCGACACTTGCAGGAAATAATGATAATAATTATATTAGTGGCGTCTTTTGTTTAGGTTATCCATTTCACCCAACTAAAAAGCCAGAAAAGTTACGTTTAGAACCCTTGCAAGAAACGTTAAAACCGATACTTATTGTGCAAGGTGAGCGTGATAGTCTAGGTAGTGAGTTAGAGATAGCTGATTATAGAGTGAGTGATTTATGTCAATGTTTATTTTTAACTGATGGTGATCATAGCTTAAAACCTAGAGTTAAATCAGGCTTTACCCATCAACAACACATTGATTCAGCAATAAAAGGGATAAGTGACTTTATTACCGCAACCCTATTAACAAATAACTTATTAGCTAAAGATGAATAAAACAATCAGCGCATTAATGGTTTTTGTTGGCATCAGTGGCTGTTTTTCGGTACTATTCGGCGCTTGGTTGGCTCATGCTGGGCAAGGATTAGCGGTAAGTACGCAGTCAAGTTTAGCTACGGCGCTGCAATATCAGTTATTTCATACGCTTGCCTTATTTTGCTGCCTTGTTCTCGCGAGAATTAAACCACCCTCAAGGTTACTGCTAGCGGCTTGTATTGGTTTTGTTTTGGGGATTTTGTGCTTTAGTAGCACTATTTATCTTAAATCATTTTTTGAATTACCGTTGTTGGCTAAGTTAACCCCCTTTGGTGGTATTTCATTTGCGCTAGCATGGTTATTGTTAGCTTTTGAAGGAAAGAATACGCTATGACTGCTATTGTACTGTTTTGCCGCCCCGGCTTCGAAAAAGAATGTGGCGCTGAAATTCAAGAAAAAGCTGCTTGGAATGAAATGTATGGTTATTTAACGCTGAAAAAAAATAAAGGCATCGTTTTTTTTAACTTACATGAAAGTGAACATGGCGAAATATTAATGAATAAGCTGCCATTAAAGCGACTTATTTTTGCACGTCAGTGGTTTATTACCTTAACAGATACAATAGACCTACCTGACTATAATCGGGTTGAAGCTATTGCTGAGGCATTAGGAAATGAGTGGCAATATACTGACTTGCGTATGGAAATGGCAGATACCAATGACGGCAAAGAACTGACTAAATTTTGTCGTAAACTCTCGGTACCTTTGCGTCAAGCATTACGAAAGAATCAAGTATTAACAGAGCAACCTAAAGGCGCAAATGCGCTCTCTATAACAGAGCAAGATGGCTCAATATTACATGCGCTGTTCTTAAGCGGAAAAGAAGTCATTTTAGGCTTTTCGTTAGCACGTAATAGCTCTCCTTATGTCATGGGGATCCCACGGTTAAAATTTCCAAGCAAAGCACCAAGCCGTTCTACTTTAAAACTCGATGAGGCTTTTTTATATTTTATTCCTCGTGACGAATGGGATGAACGACTTACGTCTGGCATGAACGCCGTTGATTTAGGCTCGGCTCCTGGCGGCTGGACATATCAACTTGTACGCCGAGGCATGATGGTTACTGCGATTGATAACGGTCCTATGGCTGAATCATTAATGGAAACAGGACAAGTTAAACATAAAATGATGGATGGTTTTAAGTATATTCCAGGGAAACAAAATGTTTATTGGTTAGTATGCGATATGATTGAAAAACCACAACGTGTTGCTAAATTAATGAGTGAGTGGCTGTTAAATGGTTATTGTAAAGAAGCTATTTTTAACCTGAAGCTGCCAATGAAAGGACGTTTTAGTCAAGTAAGCGATGATTTAAAAACGATTAAAGATGCTTTTAGTGCTAGTAACGTAAAATATGAACTTTATGCTAAACATTTATATTATGACCGAGAAGAGATCACGGTTCATGCAAGACTATTGTCACCACTTCCGCCAAAAGCAGATAAATAATTTAATAGCCATAAGCCTTTTTACAAAAGCTCCCCCGTACTTTTGTGTAGAGTGATTTTATAAAGACTGTTTTTGTTGAAACTAGCGTAAAAAAATAGTGTTGATAGCAGTTTGCTTGAGTTTCAATCACAACTCGACAGCTTTCAAGTGATATTGTAAATAATCAACTGACCAGACAAAGCGAAAGCAGTAAACAATAGCTACTATGATGCTTATGGTTGGAAATGACTGTCCGGACGATTGTTCACCAAAGTGAGTGTTTAAATATGACTATCAATAAAATAACTGAGTGCCCTATATGTAAGCACAGTATACATATAGGGCTTCACCTCTGTTATAATGAAACTGTTGGCATCGAGTGTCCCACTTGTAATTCTGTACTTGCTCATACTGGAAAAACAGTTGTTGCCAAGTTCGCCTTGTTAGCTATATTTATTGTGTTTGTTGCATTTGGAATCCAAGCTTTTGGTGCGGATCGAAATATCTTTTGTATCTTTTGGATATTCGCTGCGTCGGTATCTCTTGTTCTTCTAACTTGGTTGCAACTGACGGCAGATTTTAAAATTAAATACGAAAATAAAAGATATAAAAGGGCCCAGAAAAAATAATAAATAACGGGGACAGTCGCTTAAAATTGAATAATATAAACTAGTACTACTAACGAGGTTTAATCGTCAAGTAAGTGAGGGTTTAAAGGCGATTAAGGATGTTTTTAGTGCTCGTAATGTGAGATATGAACTTTATGGTAAATGATTTATATTATGACCGAGAAAAGGTCACGGTTCATGCAATACTAATACTATTGTCCCCACTTCCGTTAAATATAGCTAAATAGTTAAATGCTATCAATACTCTCGTTAATCGAGAGCATTGATAGTTATATTATATATAGCAAGGCTATTTATAATTATACTTTATAGTCGTTCAAGAAGGGCTTCAGTGAAATCTGTTGTACCGTGCGTACCACCTAAATCACCTGTTGTTCTGTCACCTGAAGCGATAACATCGGTAATCGCTGCTCTGATTTTCTCTGCTTTATCACCCATGTCTAAATATTCTAACATTTGAATGGCAGCTAAAATCACTGAAGTAGGGTTAGCAAGGTTTTTTCCTGCAATGTCTGGCGCACTACCATGTACTGCTTCAAATATAGCGCAGCCTTCACCAATGTTTGCGCCAGGAGCCATGCCAAGGCCGCCCACTAAACCTGCACATAAATCAGATAAAATATCACCAAAAAGATTCGTGGTAACAATAACATCGAATTGTTCAGGTCTCATAACCAACTGCATACAACAGTTATCTACAATCATTTCAGTTGATTCAATGTCAGGGTAACGAGCAGCAACTTCTCTTGCTACTTTTAAAAACAAACCTGAAGTAGACTTTAAAATATTCGCTTTATGAACAGCAGTCACTTTTTTACGACCTTCTTTACGGGCAGTTTCGTAAGCAAAAGTTAAAATTTTCTCACAGCCTTCACGAGTAATAATACTTTTTGCTTCCGCTTCAGCGCCATCATCTGAAGTGATTTGTCCAGCACCTGAATACATGCCTTGCGTGTTTTCGCGTACGGTAAGTATGTCAATGTTTTCGTAACGCGCTTTAGTGCCTTTAAATGATAATACAGGGCGTAGATTTGCATATAATTTAAATTGCTTACGTAGAGTAACATTAATAGAGGTAAAACCTTCGCCTACAGGGGTAGTCAAAGGGCCTTTTAACGTAATTTTGTTTTTTTCGATTAATTGAATTGTTTCTTCTGGTACTAATTCACCGTGCTTTTCTAAAGCAGTTAAACCAGCATCAGCAAATTCATAATCAAAATTACAACCTGCTTTGTCTAATACTTTAATTGCTGCATCGATAATGCTTGGGCCAATGCCGTCACCAGGGATAACGGTAATAGTTTGTTTAGTCATTGAATTCACCTTATTAGAATAATGTCCTGCTAGGTTTTAATTTTGGCAATTTGCCTTAAAAACCTAGATAAAATTAGTTAGCATACTTAGGTAAAAAGCAGATACCTATCAGTGATCTACTTTGTGCTAATTGTTGTTGCGTTTTATAGCATATATTGGATTTGTAAGCGAGCTTGAAAGTTTTCATAACGCTTTTTTTTTAGTTACAATGTTTAGGCTACAACTTAGTTAGGTATTGTAGAGAGAAGCTTACGTAGCATCAAGCTTACTTTAGTCTATAACGAGAGGCTTGTTTTCGTTGGTGATTTTTTTATTTATTATATCTAAAGCCTGACTGATGCAAATTTATTTAGGCGAAAGTTTATTTTTTCGTCACTTAATCTGTGACTTTTTCATTTATTGGTACAACGTTATTATTATGTGGCGACAATGGGGTAATTAATCGTATTGCTTTAAGGTTAAAGCCGAGCGGTATATCTTTTTTTAATGTGAGTAGTTGTCGCGATAGGTCTATTGCTTCCTTACTCTTTTTTAACTTGTCTTTAATCGTTGTTTTTAGATCATCAGCGTTAAGTAATGCTTTTAATGAGCCATATTGATTAAGTAAACGTGCAGCCGTGACTTGACCGATACCAGATACACCTGGAATTTTATTGGTGTTATCACCTGTTAATGTCCATAAATCAATTAACTGTGAAGCCTTGACATCAAACTTTGCTTTCACATGAGTTTCGTCTAAATAGCGACGATTAAAGTGGTCGTAAAGCACAATGTGCGGGCTTAACAAAGATAAAAAGCCTTTATCTGTTGATATAATGGTGACCTTTTGCCCATGTAAAGCCATTTTTACTGCAAGGGTGGCAATGAGGTCATCAGCTTCATCTTCATCAGATATTAATGAGTCAACCCCTTGTTCCATAAAAGCGTCTTGTATATCCGTGAGTTTGTGCGCTAGGTGCTCCGGCATTTTCTTTCTGCCTTGTTTATAACCGCTATAAAGTTGGTAACGCCAACAAGGTAATTGGCTGTCAAAAACAACTAAAGCGTGAGTGGGTTGGTGCTCGTTAATTATTTTATTAAGAGCAGCAGCACAAGCTTCTTGGGTATTAAATAATACTTGTTGTTTTGTGCTTGCTGATAAATTGTTACTGTCACTTGTACTATTGTGAATAAAAGGTCGTTCTTGTACTGCATAAATACGACGGATTAAGTTTAATGCATCAATAAGAATTAAGTGAGCAGACACCAATTACCCCCCAATAACTTTATAACAAGGAACGTATTTACTACCAGGTAATTTCATGCGTTGTTGCTTAACAAAGGAAGCGAGTAGTTTATCCATTAAGCTCATTATTTTTTTATTGCCTGATATTTCAAAGGGACCAAACTCTCTAATCGCCTTGATTCCACCTGACTTTACATTACCAGCGACTATTCCTGAAAATATTCGACGTAAATTAGCGGCAAGCTCAGCTGTTGGTAAATCATAATCAATATTGATTGCTGCTATATTTTCATGGGTTGGCTCAAAGGGATGTTGGAAGTCTTCTTCAATAACCAATGACCAATTAAAGTGAAAAGAATCTCCGGTATTTTTTCTGTGATCGAGTACTTTAGTCAAGCCAGTCTTTAATTCTTGAGCCACTTTAGGCGCATCATCAATAATTATTTGATATAAGGCTTGCGCTTTATCGCCAAGCGTAGCACCAATAAAGGCATCTATTTCATTAAAATAATTCCTCGAATGAGCTGGACCTGTTAGGATTATAGGTAACTGTTGGTCTTTATTTTTATCGTTGAGCATAATGCCTAATATGTACAGTAACTCTTCAGATGTTCCTGCACCGCCGGGGAAAATTATTATACCGTGAGACATACGAACAAAAGCCTCTAAGCGTTTTTCAATGTCAGGCATAATGACTAATTCGTTAACTATCGGGTTTGGTGGCTCTGCGGCAATAATGCTTGGTTCGGTTAGACCAATATAACGGCCATTTTTATTACGTTGCTTAGCGTGGCCAATAGTTGCACCTTTCATAGGGCCTTTCATAGCACCAGGACCACAGCCAGTACAAATGTTAAACCCGCGTAAGCCTAATTGGTAACCTACGGCTTTGGTGTACTTGTACTCATCGTGTTTAATTGAATGCCCGCCCCAACAAGTAATCAAGCTTGGCTCCGACTCGGGCAGGATAGTGTTAGCATTACGAAGAATATCAAACGTTGCGTCGGTAATGTCTTCAGTAGCGCAAGGCATTACAGTGTAACGGCTATGTATAAATAAAATATCACGTAAAACAGCGGACAAATGTTCCCTAATCCCACGAATAATTTTATCATCAACAAAGGCATGTGTTGGCGGGTTTTTTAAATCTATTTTAACACCACGCTCACGTCGTAATACTTGTATTTGGAAATTTTGATATTTTTTATAAATTTCTTCGGCATCATCAGTATTTGAACCTGCATTGAGTACCGCAAGAGAGCAGTTTCTATAAAGTTGATAAAGTTCACTGCTGACGGATTGCTGTAGTTGATCTACTTCTGTTTGTGAAAGTAGATTCATATTACCCACGGGATTAAGTTGAGTATGCATAGTGAATTCCTTTAAATTTTTCTCAGTATTTTACGTTGAGAATGATGTTAGAAACTTAGGTCATTTTAGGTAAATTACTTGATTCTTTCCTCTAGCTTTTGCTTGGTACATTGCTTTATCCGCTCTTTCAAAAGCAATATGAATATTATCGTCAGTTTTTATATGAGTTGCGCCGATAGATAAAGTAATACTAACTTTAGTATTTTTAAACTTAAAAGGTAAACGAGCTATATATTTATTTAATGTATTAAGCTCTTTAATCAGTTGGCTTTTTTGTGTTGCAGAATAAATAAGTACAAATTCTTCACCGCCGTAACGACCGACAAAAACATCATCGCCGACATGTTTTGTAATAGTTTTTGCAATCACTTGCAGAGTTTTATCCCCTGCGGTGTGGCCATAGGTATCATTGATCTTTTTAAAGTCATCAATATCCATAACGATAAGTGATAATTCAAAAGGTTTATGGTGAAAACGTACCATTGCTTTAGCAAAGTAATTATCAAATGCAGCTCTATTTGCTAGTTTAGTTAACGCATCCTGCATACTTTTTCGTTGCTGTTCAACAAGCTTCTGTTCAAAAATTTTACTTTGCTCTTCTAGCTGACTTACCTTTTCAGCCATCTCATTAAGTTTACTTGCTAATTGTTGTTGGGTTTGTTGCTCAATTGTTGATTTTTGCTCTAATGTTCCAGCAATTTGCTGTAACTTAGCACTAATATCAATCTTAACTTGATCAAGAGTCAATGCTTGTTTTATTGAGCCTGACATATCAACTAATTGATTTTGTAATTTTTTATTAACTTTATCATTAGCAAACTGTGATTTTTCTTGTGTAACTAAAGTTTCTTTGACTGCGTGCTGAACTGTAGTTAAAGTTTCGCTTAATGTAGCTAAAAATGCCTTAGCGCTATTTTGCTCATCTTTAAAATCAGCAACGATGACATCAAATATCTCTAAAAAATGTTGTAATATTTGTTTATTTGATTGATCGTTGAGTAGTTTTTTCTTTATGGCTAATAGTTCATTAGTATGTGGTTTAGATAAATGTAGTGCGCTGAATGTATTAGATATTTTCTCAATTAATATCGTATCGACTTCGTTCGAGTTCTCAGGTGTTAATAAATCACCTTCGGGTACTTTTTTTACTGAGATATCAGAAGCTACTACCGTCGGAGCTTGCAATATTCCTTGTGTTGGTGAATCTATTTTGGCTCGTAAAGCATGATCATAAAACTCTACTAGTTGACTTAGAAGAGGAACGTATTGGATTAGCGCATCTTTACTATCATTGGCTTCTTTTAATAAGACGCGAAGATTGCGTCGTAAATCATCAGGTAAACCATTTATTTGTTGTAAGCTTTTTCCTGCATAAATAAGCTGATCATGCATGTGGGAGATATTCTGTTCATTAGTAATGCTATGTTTTTGTAATAACTTATTAATAACAGCTATTTTATTTTTAATATCACTGATAGGAGCAGATTTAGTAAATAAGGTACGTAATTGTGCTAAACGATTGTCTAGCTCTTTGTTAACGCCTTTAGAAACTAGAGATAGTTTGTTAATAAAGCTCACAAGCAATTTTGTTTGTACATTAAAGTCTTCTTCTAATGTATTTCGAGCCTCTACTGCGGTATCTAGTTTTCTTTTCAATGCTGCTAATTTCTTTTCTACTACCGAACTGTCATTCATAAAAACTACTTTCCCTAAGATTACTGATTCGGTACTTACTTGAACATTGCCATTAATTTGTTTCTACTGCTTTTTAGCTACAGTTATTTTTAGATAATGGGCATTAAACAAGTTACTTATATCCTCTAGTATAAGACAACTTACCGCACAATTATGTACTTTGTTGGTTGATAAGTAAAAAAAATGATTTTATCGCCTTGAAATTGAGTTTTTTTGCTTTTGAGTAATTTAAAAACAGCGAAAAAATTTCCCTGTGTTCATTTTATACCGAGTCAGCTATAACAACTTAAATACATCCTATGATTTTATAGCGAATAAAATTACAGGGCTAATATATAATCTACTGTCGTAGTGTTCTTGCTAGTGGTGCTTTACCTAGATGAGTGCTTCTAAATGGGTTGATATCTAAACCACCGCGTCTCGTATACCGTGCAAAAACAGTAAGTTCATCTAATTGACAATGTTGCATTAAGTCCATGAAAATTCTCTCGACACATTGCTCATGAAATTCATTATGCTCTCGGAATGAGATTATATATTTTAGTAAACTTTCATGGTCTATTTTTTGACCTTTATAGTGAATATAGAGGCTAGCCCAATCGGGTTGCTGAGTGATCAAACAGTTAGATTTTAATAAGTGGCTCACTAACTTTTCTTCGACTTGTGTACTTGAATTACTTTCTGAAGATAATAAACCGGCATTATATTGATAGTTATCAATACTGATATCTTGTTTATCAATGCAAATGTTTTGCTCATTTTTTTCAGCAATTATAAGAGCAGGGCAATCTTCAACTTCATATAAGCTTACTTGTGCATTACTCTGCGCTGTTTTTGACAGATCTTTACATAGCAACTTTTTGACTTCGTCGACACTTGAAAACCGAGTTTGATTAAAGCTATTTAGATAGAGTTTAAAGGACTTTGACTCAACCAAGTTAGGGCTAGTACAGGCAAAACGAAACTCAGCTACAGCCACAACGGGCTTACCTTTTTCATTCAGCCAAGAAAGTTCATAACCATACCAAACATCCTCACCTGTAAAGGGCAATATACTTTGATCTAGCGCTAAGTCATCCCTATTTAAACTTCGGGGTACTGCTTGAAGTAAATTTGGGGTATATTCGCTGATATACTCAGTTGCCTTACCTAATGTTAATTTGTTCAACTCTGCTTTGTTTTGATAATTAGCCATAAATTGTAGTGCTTAAATTTCTTTTTAGTTTAATGAATCATTAACAAGATAACTGAACTTAGCTACCTTGTTTTCTATTTTAAAGGATCTTAACCGTATATGACATCAACAAATAATAATTTACAGCAAGCGCTGCAATGCCTTGTTAAAAAATATGTTAAAGAACATCATGATATTAATGGCCACTTACCCACCATTACACATGATGAACAATGGTTATCTCCGTGTGAGCAAGGTGATGCTAAAGACGGTTTACGTTATTGGCAGCCAATGATTATTGCTGAGTTAGCTAACAGTGATAGTGTAATTGAGATTGAACAATTAACTTTTGATAATATTGAATCCGCATTAAGTTTGTCTTTACATCAAGATATTAAAAACTATTTTACCTATATTTTTAGTACCGATCTTGAAGTTGAATGCCAAGAAGGGCAATTATCATTATTGTTCGCGTGGAATTTAGAAGACTTTAAACGTTTGCAAGAAAATATAATTGGTCATGTCTTAATGAAACAACGACTAAAACAAGCGGAAACAATCTTCTTTGCCGTCACAGATGAAGAAGATATGATCATTTCAATCGATAATGCGACAGGCCAAGTTTGGGTTGAGCAAGTCGGTTGTAAACCTCATAAAAAACTGAGCAATTCATTATCTGAATTTATTGAACAATTAACACCTATTATCAAAAAATAATATTTAAATATTAAGGCTAAGTTATTTGAAAAAAGGTGTTAGTTTTTATTCGCAGCTTTAAGTTGCTCACTTAATGATTCAATTAATTGTTTTATATCACTGAGTTCAGCTTTCATTTGCTTGAGTTCTTCGGCCAATGTTTCTTGAATTAGCGCTTTTACAACATCATTATCAAGTGGAGTACTTCTCAACTCATCAATGGGTTGTGAGGTTGTTTTCTTGAGTTCATTTGCTATTCCAATGAATTCAGGTTGATGTTGCCAACCTTTTAACGTGCTGATCAGTAGTGGTAAAGGGACACTTTGATTTAGTTTTGCTTTGATTAAAGCGACGGTCGGCTTTTTACCCGCATTGGCAAGCTTATTGGCTGCGATTAATATTTCATCAGTAATTGTCATTTTTCTTAAGATTAAACGTATGGTAAAGAATTGACTTATATCTTAACCAACATAACTAACGTTGTCTTTACTTTATAATGCATGTTTTTAAAGTCATCATAAATCAAAGTATTGATACTTTAATCGCTTGATTTTTATCTGTGGCAAATGGGGTAGTGTGTTAGTTTTGATTATAGAGATTAATATTTGACCTTATTTAAATGAAACTGTTATGGTTGTCTATTGAATCGGAAACTGTTTAATTGTAATAGCCCACCAATAGAGTAGGAAAATATAATGACTGATGCAACCGCTATAGAAAATGATAACGCAACTGATCTTAGCGATCACGTTACTAATAATTCAGACATAAGAGCTACGTATTTAAGTGCCCATGAATTAAAGTTAGCAGCATCTTTGTTATATCAAGCCTACCATGATGATCCCGTATTTTTAGATATATTTAACAATGAAAAAGAAGACTATGAGCAACGCCTTCGTGGTGCGATAAGAGAAGAACTTAATGCTTTTTGGCAGGCCAAGCAGCCAATGATTGGATTATATTTAGGTGAAACCATGGTAGGCGTTGCTTGTATTACTATCCCTAACTTATCCTTAAGTAAAGTATTCCTATACTTTTCCTTAACATTATCCTTAATAGCTAAAAGCTTCCTGCTCTTTGTCTTCCTGACAT